>JAYVCO010000319.1:0-6091 GCA_043749935.1 Planctomycetia bacterium | reverse complement strand
CGTTGTTATATTCGGATTCGGTGCTGATCCGAGGGCGACGACCACTGCGGTTTGCTTCGGCGTCATCAACTGCGTGTAAACCTTGTATGAAATGTCTTCCGACAGAAAACGAAGATGACCGTCGCAAAACATCGAGTTCACGCCGCCTGGATGGGCGGATGACGGTCGCGAAACCGCAAGCCCACCGGTTGTTCGTACCGTTGAGTCGTATATCAAGGCCCCTGCCGAAACATTCGGCGGTCCCGTCCGCGCCACCGCATTGATTTTGAAGGTCAGGGGATTAAACAAACTATTCCCTGGCGCTGGAATTTCAACATTGTTGAAATTCGACGCTCCGAGGACGTACCAAACAAATCCAGTGCTCTGCTTGATTTGAAATTCGCTCTCGAATGGCGTGATCGTCCCAGTGGTGTCTGAAGTGAAGTCAGTTGCCCAATTGGTCGCCTGCAAGTTTTCGGAAACCATCAACGTGTTCGACGTTCCGTCGTTCGTACTGATGAAATCCATGGTTGCTCTCGGTCCCATCGGATTGAATGACATTGCGGGCGGATAAGGTTTGTTAGATCCGGCTCCTGCGGCCCAGTCGGCTCGGCAATTGTTGAAAAAGACACCGCTGTTAATGTCTTCCACCCAATAGTTCGAACCACCCACGGTCACTGGCATGGATGACAAATCGTTTGCAGAAACCGCCGAGCCACAATTGACAATGTAAGAAAGTGGGTTGGGCGCCAAGCCAACGTTCCCAGCCGGATTACTGGGGCAAATCAAGATATTCAACAAGGTAAATGACCACGGATTGGCAAGAGGCGTCGTCCCATCTGAAATCTGAGTGCCCGAAACGATTGAATAGCCCATCGGCATCGTTCCATTTGTATTCTGCCAAACCTGATATAGATCATTACGTTCAAAATAAGGCAGCAAGCTCACCACCCAGGACGCACGCTTGCTTCCCACGACATTGGCATATCCTGGAAACGACCGCTTGCTGTCGTGAAAGCCGTTCATCGCGATCTGCACCTGGCGGATGTTGTTCGCGCAGGTGTTGCGGCGGCCGGCTTCGCGCGCGCTTTGGATCGCGGGAAGCAACAGCGCCATCAGCATGCCGATAATGGTGATGACAACGAGCAATTCGACGAGCGTAAAGCCTCTGGCTTTTCTGTGAGCCATAGCCATTTTCTCCTCTGATGTGATCTTCCGATCCTCTTGGACCTGCCCGACACCTATTGTCGCCGAAGTCGGGAATTCAGTCCAGCCTTTTTCGCAGAAAAATCGCGGGCAACAGGCCCTGAGACCTCGATCGAACCGTTGCTAGCCGCTAGAAAACTGTCGAGGGTCTATCTTGTCGGCATTGTCAAAGCCCATCGCTCGCCTGCCTGGAATGCTTCCCTTTAGATAGGTTCGCGAGCACGCGGCGAATTCCGAAGCTCGCGTTCCGAAGCTTGCGGCAGCGGTGTTCAGATCGCTGCCGCCTTCCAAGAACCACGGCCAGTCCGCAGGCCCTAGCCGAGGCCGCCAGATGCCTGCCTAGGGAAGTCAACCGGTTTCTCTCCGTTTCAAGAATTACGCTCTAATCTGCCGGGCAAACACACATATAAACGTGGCTTGATGTTTGACAGATCACCCGGTCATCGGCTAGCATCAGACCTGTCCACCAGCGACAGGGAATTGTCGAAGCGGCACTAGGCCGGCCGGCCGTTCTCCAATCAACAGCCCACCCGCCAACATCCCGCCCTACAACTAGCTCTCGGTTCAAATAGGCTTCCCAAGCCGCCGTTTACCGGGCCCCAGTGTCCTTCGCGGCGCAAAAACACTCGCAACAGAGAGAAAACCTATGAACTTGAACACTCAAAATCCCAGTCGCCGCGGTTTCTTGGCCGTCGGAGCCCTGACCGGAATGGGGCTGACCCTGGCCGACTTCTTCCAGCTCCAGCAGGCCCGTGCCGAGCAGAAAAACTACGACTTCATCGAAGCCAAAGCCAAGAGTGTAATCCACATTTTCCTGCCGGGCGGGATTGCCCATCAGGAGACCTTCGACCCCAAGCCCTACGCGCCGATCGAGTATCGCGGCGAAATGGGCTCGATCGCGACCAAGATCCCCGGCGAAGTGTTCAGCGAGACCCTGCCGCAGACCGCGCAAATCGCCGACAAGATCACGGTGATTCGCTCGATGTCGCACGGCGAGGCGGCTCACGAGCGGGGCACGCACAACATGTTCACTGGCTATCGCCCCAGCCCAGCGCTGATTTTCCCCAGCATGGGCAGCGTGGTCAGTCACGAGTACGGCCCGCGGAACAACCTGCCCCCCTACGTCTGCATTCCTAACCAGCCCAACGAATTTGCCGGCACGGGCTATTTGAGCTCGTCCTTTGGACCGTTCAGCCTCGGCTCCGATCCGGCAGCCGCGGGCTTCACCGTCCGCGATCTGAACCTGCCGGGCGGCATCGACGCGACGCGCTTCGAACGTCGCCGCACCGCGCTGGAAGCCGTGAACGACTATTTTGCGAAGAAAGAGAAGGCCGACACGCTTTCGGCGATGAACACGTTTTACGATCGGGCCTATAGCCTGGTCAGCTCGCAGCAGGCCCGCGAAGCATTCAATATCGCGGCCGAGCCCGAGGCGATTCGCAACGAATATGGCCGCCACGAAGCCGGGCAGCGAATGCTGATGGCCCGACGTCTGGTGGCCGCCGGCGTCCGTTTCGTGACGCTGACCTACGGCGGCTGGGACATGCACGTGAACATCACCGCCGGAATGCGGGGCAGCATGCCCGCCTTCGATCAGGCGTTTGCCACACTCATTCGCGACTTGGACCGCACGGGTTTGCTGAACGAAACGCTGGTCATGGTCTCCAGCGAATTCGGGCGCACGCCCAAGATCAACGCCACGGCCGGTCGCGACCATTGGCCCAAGGTGTTCAGCATGGTGCTGGCCGGCGGCGGCATCAAACAAGGCTCGATCTTCGGATCGTCCAACCCGGTCGCCTCGGAACCCGAAAAAGACGAAATCGGTCCGGCCGACCTGGCCACGACCATCTATCACCAATTGGGCATCATCGCCGACAAGGAGTTGATGGCGCCGGGCAATCGGCCCGTCGAAATCGTCGACGGCGGCAAAGTTCGCAAGGAACTGCTGGTCTGAGTTTCCGATCCCGACTTTTTACGGTCGTGCGGCAGTAGCGCGCGATCGGTTTTACGTTTGCCGCGAGGTCCGTATGAACGCTTGCTCACGCTTTCGTGCTCTTTCCGGGTGCAGTGTCGCTTTACTCATGCTTTGCGCGCGGCTCGATGCGGCCGTGCCGCAGCTCAATGGCATGACACCCTACGGAGCGCAGCGCGGGACCGAAGTCGAGGTGCAATTCAACGGTGATCGCTTTGCCGACGCGCAACAGATCCTGCTGTATGAGCCAGGCATCACGGTCGCGACCTTGGAGCCGGCCGGCGCCAATGCGATCAAGACCAAGCTGGTGATCGCGCCCGATTGTCGGTTGGGACTGCACCAACTGCGCGTGCGAACGGCCTCGGGCATCAGCAACCTGCGGACGTTCAGCGTGGGCGCACTGGCGGAAACCAAGGAAGTCGAGCCCAACAACGACTTTGCCCAGCCCCAAAAAATCGCGCTCGACACGACCGTCAACGGCTTCGTCGAAAACGAGGACGTCGAATACTTTGCCGTCGAGGCCAAAAAAGGCGAACGGATCACGGCGGAAATCGAGGGGCTGCGGCTCGGTAATTTTTTCTTCGACCCGTACGTCGCCATTCTCGACACGAAGCGATTTGAGCTGGCCCGTTCGGACGACGCGCCCTTGATTCGCCAAGATTGCCTGGCCTCGATTCTGGCGCCTGAGGACGGCACGTACATCATACAGGTCCGCGAAACGTCCTTTTCCGGCAACGCCGCCTGTCTCTATCGGCTGCACGTGGGACGTTTCCCTAGGCCCACGGCCGTGTTGCCTTTCGGCGGCAAGCCGGGCGAGGCGCTCGACGTGCAATGGCTGGGGGACGTGCTGGGCCCGCGAGCGGAGAAGATCACTCTGCCAGCGGGGCTGTCGAGCACCTTCGGCATCTTTGCCCGCGATGAGCACGGCATTTCCCCCTCGGCCAATCCCTTTCGGTTGAGCGAATTGAACAACGTGCTGGAAATCGAGCCGAACCAAGGCTTCGCCGAGGCAACGGCCTGCGAAGCTCCAGTCGCGATGAACGGCGTGATCTCGCCGCCGGGGGATGCCGATTTTTATAAGTTTCCGGCCAAGAAGGGGCAGGTGTTCGACGTCCGCGTGCTGGCCCGAGCTTTCGGTTCGCCGGTCGATTCCGTACTCAACATCTACCGCATCGGCGGGGCCTCGATCGTCGGCAACGACGATACCGGTGGGCCCGATAGCTACGTGCGGTTTACCGCGCCCGAGGACGACACCTACGTCGCGGTCGTGCAAGATCATCTGAAGCAGGGTGGGCCGGACTACGTTTATCGCGTGGAAGTCGCGCCGGTCAAGCCGCTGCTCACGATGGGCGTTTCCGAGCGCAGTCAATTTGTTGACGTCGTGGCGCCAGTGCCCGTGGGCAACCGGTTCGCATTTCTGATCAACGCCGCCCGGGCCGATTTCGGCGGCGACTTGCAACTCGAACTGAAAGACCTGCCGCCGGGCGTGACGGTCGAAACCTTGCCGATGCTGGCCAATCGGAGCGACGTGCCGGTATTGCTCACGGCCGCGCCGGGCACACCCTTGAGCGGAGGCTTGATCGACGTCATCGGCCGATTTGCGGACGCCAATCAAAAGATCGAAGGCCATTTGCGGCAGCGCTCTTCGCTGGTCCGGGGCGCCAACAACGTCGAAGTCTGGAATCAATACAGCGAGCGCTTGGCGGCCGCCGTGACTCAGGAAGCTCCATTCAAGATCGACATCGTCGAACCGAAAGTACCGCTAGTGCGCGACGGCTCAATGGCTCTGAAAGTAGTGGCCACGCGCAAAGAGGGTTTCAACGCCCCAATTGCTCTGCAGATGCTTTACAACCCGCCCGGCGTGGGCTCGTCGGCCGCGATCGTGATTCCCGAGGGTAAGACCGAAGCGTTGATACCGCTGACCGCCAATGGTGCAGCCGAGATTCAGAAGTGGAAAATCGTGGTGCTGGGCGATGCCACGGTCGGCGACGGGCCGGTCACCGTGGCCTCGCAGTTTGCCACGCTCGATGTGGCCGAGCCGTTTCTGGCATTTAGTTTCGTGGCCGCTGCCACCGAGCAGGGCAAGCCGACCGACGTCGTCGTCAAAGTCGAGAAGAAAAAAGATTTCGAAGGCGTCGCCCAGATTCAATTGTTGGGACTGCCCAACGAAGTCACGACCGAGCCGCGTGAGATCACGAAGGACTCGACCGAGCTGGTCTTTCCGGTAAAGACCACGGCCAATTCGCCGGCCGGTCGGCATAAGACCGTCATTTGCGTGGCCGTAATTACGGCCAATGGCGAGCCGATTAGTCACACGCTGGGCACGGGCGAGTTGCGGATCGACACGCCGCTGCCCGCCCCGGCCGCCGCGGCAGCCCCACCGCCAATGCCCGCAGCTGCGGCCGCCCCGGCGCCGCCCGTGGAAAAACGTCTGACCCGGCTGGAAAAGCTGCGTCTGGACCGTCAACAAGCGAAAGCCGCCGCCAAGAGCGCAGGAGAGGCCAAATGAAACGGACGCTTTATTCACTGCTCTGTTGGAGTCTGCTGTCGGGCATTGCTCTAGCGGCTGACGCGCCGCCGATCAAGCTCGAGGCATTTCCGCCCGACGTGCAACTCACCAGCAGCCGAGACCGGCAAGCCTTCATCGTCGTGGCCACCCGGCCGGACGGCGTGACACTGGACGTCACGGCCATGGCCAAGCCGACGCTGGCCAACCCGGCGCTTGCGCGCATCGACGGGCACACGTTGTATCCGACCGCCGATGGCGCTACGACGCTGGCCTTGGAGTATCAGGGCCAGACCGTCAGCTTGCCGGTGACGGTCAAGGACGCTGCGGTCGATCGCCCGATCAGCTTCAAGCTCGACGTCATGCCCGTCTTCATGCGGGCTGGCTGCAACACGGGCAGTTGCCACGGTGCGGCACGGGGGAAGGAC
>JAYVCO010000318.1:0-10794 GCA_043749935.1 Planctomycetia bacterium | reverse complement strand
CTAAAGACAATTCAATGGTGGAGAGGGGTCATGGAAGATCCGAGTTTGGCCCGGAGAACGGCAAGACCGATCCGACACGGTCGACAACTGCTCGCCCTGGCATTCGGTCTCGTCGTCCTGTTCCTGTCGGCGACAGCCGCCGCGGGTGACGAGGGCATCCTCTCTCCTTTGCCGCCAGTTGCGGGCGTCCGCCCGATCACGGAGGCCTGGGGAACCGCGCCCGCGAACGTTGAACCTTCCGGCGCAGCTTTGTTTTCTGGCGATGCGGTCCGGTCTGAACAGACATTACCGTTTCAGTCCAACTTTCGCCAACTGGGCTACCAAGAGCCAGCGATCAACGAAACGGGCGAACCCAAGTTTCAGCTCACCAGTTTCTTCAAACAAGAACCCGCCGCGCCAGAGGCTGTGGACGCCCCAAATGCCGACGGCCCAGGCAGCCAGGCCGATGGGCAACAGCCGCCGACCTATGGTCGTCAACCGGAGTCCACAAAACTTCAATTCTTGCGGACGCAGGACGTGCTCTTGGCTCAAGGTGCGTGGCAATTCGACACCGGCTTCGCCTACACCCATTTCGATAATGACCTTCCGGTGGGTGTGATCGACAACAATACCAACGACCTGGCGGGTGTGGTCGAAGGCCATCTGCGCCGACGGATCCTCTATACGCCACTGGCCGTGCGCTACGGGCTGACCCGCAACGTGCAGTTTTTCGCCGTGCTACCGTCCGGCTTCTCGGATACGCAGCTTTCGACGTTCGGCACCAGTCAGACGACAAACGTCAGCAGCATTGGCGATCTTACGTCCGGTGTCAGCGTGCATCTCCTCAAAGGCGAAGACCAATTGCCAGACGTGATTGGCACGTTCGGCTTTACGGCGCCGACGGGCAAGTTCTCGGCGCCGATCTTCGGCGTGGTGCCGGGATCAAACCTGGGCCAAGGGTTCTGGGCCCTCTCGGGACAACTGCTGTTCATTCATACCTACGACCCGATCATCGTCTTCTACGGTGGCGGATATCGCCATCTGTTCGAGCGGACTTTCCAGGGCTTCGTGTTTACGCCCGGCGAACAAATCAATTATCAGTTCGGCGTTGGTTTCGCGGTCAACGATCGCATCACGCTGAGCACCGCGTTCCAGGGTTTTTATTTGACCACCAATTCCTTGGATCACGTGACCACGCGCGGCACGAATCTGGAGCCCTTGTCTTTGAGGTTTGCCGCCACGATTGCCAGAAACTGCCGCATCCTCGAGCCCTTCGTGCAGATCGGACTGACCGACTCCGCACCGAACGCGAATGTTGGCATTACTGTGACGTTTTATTAGTAGTCTGATGCAATGAGTAACACGATGTCGCTGGCAACTCTTACGGGTGCACTGGGCGCGTGCCGACGATTGGCGCTTGCCATTCTGTGCGCGGTCGTGCTGTTGCCGCAGACCGAGGCTCAGGAGCGGGCACCCATCCGCGATCCCGATCACGTCTTTTTGGAATACATTTGGAGCTATAAGGAACTGAGGGAGCGGCAAGTGGTCATGCAGAAGCAAGACTACTCATGCGGCGCGGCGGCGCTAGCGACCGTGGCCCGATACTATTGGGGTGATAATGTCGACGAGGCACTCTTCTTGGGATTGTTGCCGAAGCTGAAACTGACCGAAGCAGAACTGAAGGACCGCATCGAAAACGGCCTGACGCTGACGGACTTGCGCGATTTGGCCAACAAAGCTGGCTATGAAGCTTCAATGGGCAAGGTCCAATTCAAGGAGCTCACCGAAGCCCGCGTGCCGGTTGTCGTGGGCATCACGGTCAACGGCCACGACCATTTCGTGGTATTTCGCGGCAGTGATGGCGCCTATGCCTATGTGGCCGATCCGCTGCGCGGGAACATTCGCACGCCGATCGACAAGTTCATCAAGCAGTGGCAGCGCAACGCGATCCTGGTATTTGCCAAGCCGAACACAAAAGTCAAAGACGTCAATCCTCTCGCCGTGCGCGTTTCAGAGTCGGTGCGCGGCGCGCTCAACATTCAGACCGTGCGCCGCAATTACATGGTGACGCCGGTTCCCAACCCGATCAGCTTCACGCGGTAAATACCGCCAGCCAAACCTGGACACTTTGCGGAACTCACGACCATGACGATTCCGATGCTCAATCCGACAGCGACACAACGCTTGGCGTTGGTGGGTGCTTTGTTGCTCAGCCTCTTGTGGCAACTGGGACAATCCAAAGGATCCGAGCCCTCTCGCGAACCGCAGGAAACGGCTGCCGCCGAGAGCGCGTCAGAGAGCGCTAGCCCCAATTTGGCGGAAGGCATTCCGACTAGTGCGAGTCCGGACGAGCCGCCGGCGGGCGGACAGCTTTCAGAGGCGAGTGCGGCATCGCACCTCAGCGAGGTGCCCGACGAACAAGGACAGGCCGGCGAAGCGCGAGGCCTGGAGGAAATTGGAAAGTACGAATCGCAAACGGACGATTCGCCCGCAGCCCAACCGCCCTCCGTGCCACGGCAACAAGCGCTCGTGACTTTCCCGGCTCCGCTGCGGCTCAACACAACTCCCAATACTGGCGGCATCTTCCGATGGTCGAAGGCCTTGCGGACAGATCCGGACGAAGATCGGCCGATCCCGGCCACGGCGGCATCGAAGTCGCTGTTTTCGCAATCCGGATCTGGCAACGCTGCACGAGTTAAGCCGCCGGTGGCCAAACCAAAGGCGTTACTGCCGGTGGGACTGCTTTCGAGCAGTGGGCCTGCCGGTAGAGCGGCTCCAGTGTCAAGCTCCAACTCAAATCGTCGCTCGCTGCCAGTTACGGCGACCAACCCACAATCGGCCAGGCCGGCGGAAATCAAACGTTCCAAAGCGTTGTTCAACGGTTCACTATTCTCGATGATCGAGCCGGAGCAGTCGTCCGCGACAACAACGGCCAGTGCGCAACAGCCCAAAGCCTTGCTACCTGGCCCGACTGTGACCAACAGCCAGAGTGCGACCGTGCCAGCCGTTATGCCACCAACACCGGCTCCACAATCGAGGGCGATACTCTCGGGAACGACCCGGTTGCCTCCGGCTGTCGAGCATCCCAAGGCGTTGTTCACCGGCTCGCCGGTAGCGTACGGGCCAGTCACACCGGTTGGCAATGGACAACCGGTAGGCGCGGCTCCGACAAGCGCGCCGCCGATGGGCAACCAACCCAAGGCACTGTTTTCGGGAACGTTCCTGGCCAAGCGGGTTGAACCAAGCTCAGTCGCCGGGTCAACGCCAATAGCCGCTCCGACCGAAGCCCCTCAATCGAAGGCGTTGTTTCCGGTCCTTGCCAAGAGCACGCCTACTCCGGCGATACCACCAGCTCCCGCAAGCGTGCCGACGCTGGCCGTGCCGAAAGTAACAGCGCCCAGGGTCGCGACACCGACGGAGGACGAGTATGACACCCAGCTCGCTCGTTCGATGATGAAAGGGAATATGCCTTTGCACGACGAAGCATCGTCCCAACCGGGCAGTGCCTCGTCTCGTCGCCCCGGGCGGCAATTGCTTGACGAAGCACACGAGCCGGCTGTCGATGCCGTCGCGCCGTCGGAGCAGACGGTTGCGCCCGCGCCGCTTGAAGAACCGGCCGTGGCGGAATCGAAGTTGGGCGGATGGCGCAGCAGGGCAGTGACCGACGAGCGACGATCGCTGGCGGACTCACCGACGTTTAAGATCTCGAAACCGCCCGACATGCTGCTCAAGCAGTGGACGCTCGCCGACTCGGCGACCATCGACAAGCCGCTCAAACCGATTCCGCCCAAGTCAGCGAAGAACGAGAAGGCGATCGTGATACCGGTTGTCCGAGAGCAGGAGGCGGTCGCTCGTTCATCGACCGACGCCGCTAAGAGCCTCGTTCAGGCAGCAAATGCCCAAGAGCCCGCAAGCTCGGCGGATAAGCCCGAATCGAGCCAAGGGGCTGCCTCCCTGACGATCGTGCCTGGCGAATCCGAGCGCGCAACTGAGCTAAACCCGACGTCGGTGCCGACCACGACCTCGCCCTTTCGGAAAAACCCTCTGCGTTAGGCACGCATTTCCGAGGCTTGCTGCTTGAGGCGAGGAAACCAACGGCTTTCGGTTACGCGACTGGGGTTCGCGCAGCGTGACGTTGGCATTTATAATCGGGTGCCGGCGTTCTAAGTTCTTTGACGATGGACGGCAAGAGGATGCCGGCGCACGTCGAGGAGCGACCGATGGAGCGATCTCGCATTTGGTTCATGGCGCTCGTGATTCTGAGCGTGGCGCCGGCCGCCCTCGCGCGGGCCGACGACCCCTTTCTCGGCACGCTTTCGAAACTCGCGAAGCGTGAGGCCCTCAAGCAGCTTCGGACTAAGCCGATTCACTTTGCCCAGGGGACCTTCGAGGGCTCCGTGCAAGCTGTCGAGCCCGAAACGCGGCTCGAAACCGAAGTCCGAGACTTCACACTTGGAAATGACCTGCTTACTTCGACAGTGGTCGCAACTGGCCGCTTCAAAATCGAGGGAAAGGCCAACGACAACGCCGACCTCAATGCTTTTTGCGATGTCAAACTAACGGTGAGCGCCGAAGCGCGCTTCACCAAAGAAGGTGACCAGTTTTTCATCGAGCCAAAAATCAAAGACCTGGAGATCCTACTGACGATTCGCGAGGTTTCTCCGGCGCAGCTCAGTGGCGGCGAAGAGTTGCTCTCGAGCCTGTTGAACTCAGCATTCCAGCAGAATAAAGATAAGATCATCGCCGAGGCAAACAGGCGGATAGGCAAACGGCGATTCTAAAATGATGGTCGTGAAACACAGCAGGCTGGTCGCGTCCGCCGAAAGGTCACGGCAAGTCATGGCCCGGCTCATGACCCGCTCGTGCCTTTCGGCCCTGACGATCGTCGGCGGCCTTGGTTGTTTCGGCTCATGGGTTGCCGCCCAAGACAACCCAATTCTGCGAGAACGGCTCGAGCAGAAGATTCTCGAAGATCTTACGAAGCACGGCTCGCAAGAATCGGCCTGGGTTCATGAGAAAAGCATTGACCGGCAGAAATGGAGTAGCGGAAAAGTTCTGGGACGGAAAATCCGGCTAGCTTCTTGGACCGAACAATCCAAGTCCTGGGTCTGGCTGGAAGATCCTCGATCGACGACGCTCGATCTGTCGCACCTGGCCGTTCGCGATGGCCGGCTGGATTTTTCCGCAACGGCCGCGGCCAGGGCGCGATTCAAGGTTTGGGGAAGAATTCCTAAACTTGCGCAGGCTAGCGCGGGCGGAGTCGCTCAGGTCAAAATCGAAATTGCGGGCTCGACGGCCATCGGGCTCGGCTGTCTCGAAAAAAGCAGGATCACGACGTTCAAGATTCGGATCGAGGATCTCCAGTTCAACAACGACGCCGCCCACCCTTGGGAAGATCTGGCCAAAGACGCACTGAACGACTACGCGGAGGACAAAAACGAAAAACTTCGTGGCAGCCTGGAACGAGCAATCGACCGCGTGCGTTTTTGAGGACGCAAAGCCGCGATCCTCCTCACTCTTGATTCTTCCAGGTCGGTGGTCGGGCCGAGATTCTCGATCAGATCTCTCAGGCCGAGCTCCAGGCTTGAACAACCCACGTCGGCGAACTGTCTTTCGAGCTCCTGAAGATGCCGCCCGGTCGCGGTGTGAATAATGACGGCCTGGTTGCGTCCGGCGGCTTGCACTTTTCGCACGCCGTGACCGAATCCCTTGAGCCGGCGCCGCGTTTGGGATGCGCCCAGATTGACAAACAGTCGATCGCCTTTGGGGTCGGGAATCGCTCACCCCCGGTTCATCTAACTTTCGCGTTGCTTTACTTGGCCGGCAATGTGGCGACAAACTCGATCGACCGCTGGATCCACGCATCCAACTGATCTTCGGTATCCAAACCCTCGGGCTCAACCATGGCCCAGCCCTTCATCGGCCGCCCGGTCACGTCAAACGGTTTGACGAAAGGTTCCGACAACGCAGCAGGTCCGTTCTCCGGACCCAAGCGAACGATCAAGGAATTCTGCCAAACACCGACGCACATGTTCCCGTGGAGCAGGAAACCAATTCCACCGAACATCTTTTTCTCTTCAATACCCGTTCGACGTCCCAAGGACTGGCGGATGCGCGCCGAGAGCGACTTGCTGTACATCGATCGGCTAACTTTCGTCAGAGGACTTCAAGGAGCCATTTCGATTGGTTCCTTACTGGCCGACATCCTTCTTCATGTCCAGCGACGCGACGTCGTCGCCTTCGACTACAAATCCGTACTTGCTGAAGAGTGGCACCAGATCGTCGGCCTCGGCCGTGAGCGTGATCGAGTCGCACTTGTGCGAAGCAGCGTAAGCATCGATCCTGGCCATTACCGTTCCCAACAAACCCAGCCCTCCGTATTTGCGAAACCGGTAACGGCGCAGATGCGGCGGGATCGGCTTGTAGGGGTTCATCAGGTTCAGATCGGCAATGTGTACGTCGTTGGGAAACACACGCGCCACGAGCAAGTAGGCTACCAGGTGATCCGCCAGCGCCGGGTCCTCAATCGTGCAGCGCGAAAACGATATGTCCTTGATCACCGGCTCGCCCAGCACGGCGTCTGCCGCCTCAAGAAACGTTGCACCCTTCTTGCGAGCGTATTCGTGAACAGCCAACGGATCGATTGTCGGGTTCTTCTCGACGTGCCGGCGCCACACGGTCGCGGCCGTATTCAAAATTCGGTGCGGATGGCGCGCCACAATCATTCCAAGCTGATCCAGGCCCATCTGCTCCAATCGGACGGGCTTGTCGAAGCGGCGCTGGATGTCTTCGAACGGCAAAACCGTTTTCATAAGCGGGTGACCTGGCTCAAGGGTCTTGCAATCGTGCCCACGCAAGACGTTGTTGGACTACTCTTCTGCCTTTGCCTCGTCCACCGCTTCCAAAACCGCAATGGCCGCCTTAGCCATCAAGTGTCGCGTGCGAAGCTCGACCGGGCCGGCATAGTGCTTGCGAAGCACTTCGGCCATTGCCCGTTCACATGCCTCTTCGAGCTCCAAGACCTGATTGTGATCCACGCGATTGTTCCCAGGATTCGTCGACGTCACTGCCCTTTGTTATAGCACTCACCGGGCGGGAGGCCAAAATACCATTGAAAACGAAGCGTGTCCTATCGGCAGGTTAAAACCTGACGTTACATGCCTAGCAGCCTGGCGGAGTTGACGCTCCTGTTTCGTATTCGCCGGTTTATTTTACACAAGTCCTTCTACCTATTGCGGATTGGTCAGACCGAAACGGCGTTGAAATCGGGAGGAACGATGGCGGGCGTACCAGTCGCGACGGGGCTTGTTTGGGCTGTGGCGGCGTTTGCGTTTTCCGTCTGGCATGGCTTGGTCTCCCTATGCTGACCCGACTGACCTCTCTCTACTCCTCTTAGGCGTGAGAACCCAGGATTTGTTACGGGCCGGAAGCAAACTCGTGCCTCAGCACATTTGAAGCGGGCCTAACCGGCGCAAGTCGTTGGCCGCCATCATGCTAGCACCGGCCGAAACACATCCTGGCAACCCTCTTTGCCTGAACTGGTTTCCCAGAAATGCCGATCTTATCGATACAGCCTTTTCAGATTCCCAGAGTTCGCGATACGAGATGAACATCGACCACCGACTTCGGAGACCACTGGAAACTCCGCTCTCGCGGCGCGGGTCCGGTATCCTTGCGCTTGTCGGTATCTCGGTGCTGTTGCTCGCTTGCGGGTGCTCGCATTTGAAATTACAGCGAAATACGATCGGGCAGGGCAGCACGCTGACGGACATTCAATATCAGCAGGTGCTCGACAACCTGGCGATGTTCGCCTGCAATCCCGACTCGCTGGCCTGGCACATCAAGATCAACGGCGGGGTCGTGCAGGTCGCCGATCAAGGCTCCGGTTTCCTGGGGGCCAATCTCGGCGGGCCTGGCAACATTACGCCCAACTTCGGCATACAACGCAACGTGCTCAATCAATGGAACGTCGATCCGGTGATCGAATCGGACGATCTGGAGCTCTTGCAATTGGCCTATCGCAAAGCCATCGACCCGGCCGATGCCGACGGCTCGATCAAGCGCGAGATTTACCAGAAGATTGGCGATCTGTGCGCCAGTTTCCACATCGTGCTCACGCGGCAGTTGGCGTTCGACATGATCGAGACCAAAAAGCTACACGCCAATGCCACGGAACAGCCGCGATTGGAACGACTGCATCGTGAGCTCGAAAAGCTGTATATCCAGATTGATGCGCTGTCGGAAAAGGCGCAAGAATATGACCCGGACAAGATGTTCGCCCGGGGCGTCGAAATACCCACGAGGCTCGAATTTCTGAAAGAGGAAGCCGTTCGGTTGACCAGCGAAGTCTCCCACGGGGCGGTCGAACCGGTACGTGCCTTTCGCCGTCCGGGCCGCAACGTCGGGCTGGTCGAGCAGGCTCAGGACAAGATCGAATCGCTCGTGAAACTCGTCGAGCAATCCGACGAAGGGGAGCCGAATCCGTTTTCGACGCCCTGGGTATCCCAAGGCTGCCGCGGCGATATTCCGCCCTGTGCCTGCCTGGTGGGACACTATCGCGGTTGCGGCGGCGAGTGTTACGTCTGGATTCGGCCCGAGCAGATGAAGCAGTTTCGCGACTTCATTCTGATCGTGCTCAGCCTCGCGCCACCGAGCAGCCAAGACGCAACGAGCACCCCAGTCGGAGTCGGCGCGGCGAACAGCCCGAGCTTCTAGCGATGGGCTAGCGTCATCTGCCCCAATTATTCCAGATCACTTCAATAATGCCGCCGAGGATCACGGCTAGGCCTGGAAAAAACGTGATTCTGGAAATGATGCCGAACGGAATCGGATCGGATTTCCAAGGGCCAGTATAGAGGCCGACGTTGGCGGCAAGCGTCATACAGATCAACGGACCGCTGCCAAAAACCAACAATCCCAGGCCGACACCAATGGGAAGTGAATCAATGAACCGCTTTCGAGGTGGCCTTGGCGCTGTCCCGTTCATGATGCCATTTTAACCGGCATCGCCCACCCGGCCTAATGCCAAAGCCGCAGTAACTAAGCGCCATTATAGGGCGCATGACCGACGCCAGCCCCAAACCGCCAAGCCCATGAATCCAAAAGCGGCCAGGGCAAGCGTGGACGGCTCGGGAACGACTGTGAGAACGCCTGACATTGCGTAGAGGCTTTTCGATAGAGTCGAGGTATCGGTGAGATATTGGATCCATGCGGAGTTGGCGTTTGCATCGAGCCCCTCCCTTGCGTTCGCGGTGCCCAATTGGGCCTCGGCGGACCCTGTTCCGGTGAAAGTGGAACCTGTCCACACCAAGGTGTTGCTGCGGAGGCTGCCTGTCTCGTCAATATTGAGTGCCGTCAAAAGGCCGTTGCCGCTGGACGACCACAGCGCTACGTTCGTGGGGTCGATGAGTGAATTGTTGAGCGTGTAAATGGGAACGCTCGCGTCGGCACCAACGTTAGGGTTCGTGAGTGTGTTATCGCGGGCGTCGGTTGTGGCAGTGCTGGCAATCGCACTCCATGGCCCCAGCGCGGCGAGCGCCGGCACGGAACTCGCCACGGAGTTCACGAAAGTGTTGTAGTCCGCAATGCTGGACGATGTTGCATCCCTTGTCGTGCTGGTCACGAACGCAAGTCTGTAATGATCGCCTGGATTTAAGCTTGTCGGAACCGTGATGAGTGCGGCCGAAGCGGCCAGAGGCGTGACCAGGAACGAGGCGCAGACAAGAACCAGCGAATGGAAGGTGGTTGCCTTCATGAGCAATAACCCTTGGACAGTGATGGAGGAGAACGTAAGCCAATGACAAAGGAGATCGAATCGATCCAGGGCAACATACGCGAAAACCGCCTAGGCGACTTCGCGGATGCGGGTCATTAGCGTTACTCCAACACGACGGGGTTATCTTGGCATTAGCCCTTTAAAGAAGCACGCACACCGAGCCAGCAAACGCCATAGCATTGCCAAAAGTGAGGCTGGTTGTCAAGTATTTTTACGGAATCTGGCTCAGGGGCGGTTCCAAGACGATGCGCTTTTACTAGACACTTGCACTCCGGCTGCGTCTGCGCCAGTCCCACGTAGCCAAGCCGATGAATCCGACAGCGGCAAGCAAGAGGCTGGAGGGTTCAGGCGTGGCTACGAAAATTCCCAGTGGCGTCGAAAGATTTCCACCCGACGATACGATGGACTGCACTCCGGTCAGCGGATCGATTCTCAAGATCTTGGCGGTGCCCTGGCCCTGATCGGCCACGAAGATATTTCCCGCAGGGTCCTGCGTCACTCCTATGGGGCGCACCAATTGGCCTCCACTGGAAATTACGGACTGGGCGCCCGTGTTCGTGTCGACGTTGATCAGTTCACTCGAAGCGACGAAGGAATTACTAGCGACCAACAGGCTATGGGGACTGAGGTTATTGAGCCAAACTCCGAACGGGCCAAGATCAAAATGTCCGCCGGAGGAGACCACGCTTTGAGCCCCTGAGTTGGCATCGATGCGCAAAATCGAGCTGCCGACCACAGGGCTCTGAAAATTGCTGACGAGATAGTTTCCATTGGGTTCGATTGCCAATGATTCCGGCACAGACAGTGGATTCCCAGATGCAATCAAGGTCTGCACGCCGGTCGTGGCATTGATTTTGAGGACAGCCCCGATGGCCTGGTTCAAACCATGCTGCGTCACGATCAGATCTCCCTTGGAGTCCCTTACGACTGCCGTGGGATGTGAAATGAGTCCGCCGCCACTGATCAGGGTTTGCTGCCCGGTCGTGGGATTGATGCGAAAGATCCCTCCGCCTCCGACATATCCGTAATCGGCGACGATG
>JAYVCO010000317.1:0-3165 GCA_043749935.1 Planctomycetia bacterium | reverse complement strand
CAGCAGCAGAATGCCCGTGAGTCTCATGTTTCAATCTCTTGAAGAGAGCGGTTGGGGAGCATCGCTGGCATTTGCCTCGGGCGCCGCGGCCCGGCGTAGCGCGTCGAGCGCGCTTAAGGCAGCTTCGCGTGCCTCGTCGGGCATCGTCTGAAGCACAAAGGCGACGCGACGGATGCGAGCCTCTTCGCGCAGCCGCAACATGCGCCGAGCACGCGGAGTAAGCCGCAGCCTCCGCACACGCCGATCGGGCCTGTCCAGTGCGCGCGTCACGAGGCCCGCGCGCTCGAGACGATCGGCGATCTGAGTCATCGCACTCAGCGAAAACCCCAATTCGCGACTCAATACCGACATCGATCGCGGGGCGTCGTACAACGCGGCGCAGACCCGCAATTGCCGCAACGGCAACTCAGCAGCCGGATCGTCGTCGATCAGCACGCACCGCGCGAAACCTTTGAACATCCCGTCCAGCGCCCGGGCCTGGGCCACGATCGTCTCACTGGGCAAGGACACTGGCGTGGCTGGCGTTAGGAAGGCCTGGGGAGCCTGCCGCTGCTTTTCGGTCGTTTGATTCATGCCCCTATATTATTAATTTGCATAAATCATTTCAATGCCAATCGCCACTGCCTGGGTCGGCTCTTTTTACGGACGAACGGGGATTGTCAAGTTGTCACGGAGACAATCCGCGAGCTGGTTTTACTTCCCTGTTGACGCAGGAGGCAGGCCAACGCCCTTGGGCCAGCGCGATGATGGATTCGACCGACAAGCGCCAGCGAAGTTCCAGGCCATTGGCCGAGTAGCCGGCACCGTGTGGAGTCAAAACGACATTCCCAAGTTGCAAAAGTGGATGATTCTTGCCGAGGGGCTCTTCTTCGAACACATCGAGCCCGGCCGCGGCGATCCAGCCTTCCGCGAGCGCCCGCACCAGACTTCGTTCGTCGACGACCGGCCCGCGCGATGTGTTCACCAGGATTGCGGTTGGTTTCATCGACCGCAGTTGCTTTTCGCCGATAAGATGCCTGGTCTGCTGCGTAAGCGGGCAGTGCAGCGAAACGTAATCCGCCTCTGCCAGTAGCGTATCCAAATTCACCGCCTTTGCACCGTGCTCGGAAATGGTCTCGGCATTCACAAGGGGATCGTGAACCAGCACGTTCATCTCGAACCCGCTGAGCTTGCGCGTGACCGCCCGAGCAATATGGCCGAAGCCGACCAGGCCCAGTGTCCGCCCCTGAACAGAGTTCAAGGGAATCGCCGTGGCTTGATCCCAGCGGCCTGCGCGAATGCCCCGATCCAACTCGGCGATTCTCCGCGAAGTGGCGAACATGAGCGCGACCACATGATCGGAAACGGCGTCGCTGAACGCAGCCGGAGTGTTGGCGACAACGATTTGCCTGCTAGTCGCCTCGTCAACCGGCACATTGTCGGTGCCGCTGCCAGTGCGAACGATAGCCCAACAGCGCGGAACGGCTGCAAGATTGCCGTTCATGAGGATTCGACTGCCGCCGAATAACCAGACTAAGTCCGCAGTCGCGGCGTTGGCCTCCAAATCGGCCCGGGTATTGCACTGCGCGATCGTTAGCTTGATTCCCTCACGATCGAGGCTTTGGCCAACCCAGTCGGGGACCGGTTGTCCGTCGAGATCAACCAGGACAACTTTGAGTCGCTGCGTCGTATCGTTCAAAAAGTTCTCTCCAGACGAATGGTTTAGTGCTGCAAGGCCGTAGCCGCCATCGACATTGCGTTATGGACAACGCATCATCGATCGAGGCGGCTGCCCAACAGCCGTTCGGCGTTGCGATGGAGTATTTCGTGCCGTGCCTCGTCCAAGATGCGGGCAAAGAGGACGGCGCCGGCATGATCATAAAGAAACATCGGCCCGGCTAAAGTACTCTGACGGCTATCATGCTAACATTCTCGAACGTCCACGAGAACTCGTAGGCGACAATCCATTCGCGATCGGGTTGTCTGCGTGGCGGCGCGACTATCGAACGGGTGTCAGAGCCGGATTTACGAGCGAGGGTGCCGGTTCGGGGCTTTCGTCAATGGGTTTGGTTACGTCGACCCCGAACCAGCAAGCGGCCGCCAGTGCGTAGCTGCCCGCGAAAACGATGAACAGCAGTTCTGAATGTCCCCGCTGCAGCATGGCGCCGGCTATTGCCATGCCAGTCGCGCCAGCGAACTGGCCAATCATGTTCATCGCTCCACTGATCGTGCCGGCATAGTGCTCGCCGACGTCGGCGCACGCGGCCCACGACGGACCCATATTCAGATCGTTGAAGAAAAAAGATGCGCTCAACAACAGCGCGAGCAGCCAAGTCGATTCGGCCCAGGGAACGGCCAGCAGCGTCACGCCGGCCAGGGCAAGCCCGACCGAAGCATTGAGGCGCCGACCCCATTTCCGACTGCCCCAGTGACGGGATACAAAATCAGAGAGGAATCCCCCCAAGAGACACGAGACGACTCCAAATGCCAGTGGCAGGCCCGCGAGCCAGGTCGTCGCTTCGGGCGTCAGTTTCCGATTGTCCGCTAGATAGAGGGGAAGCAGATTCGTAATGAAATTGCCGGAGAAGCCGACGAAGCCGTACATCAAGCACAACGACCAGACGTTGCGTGACGAAAGGAGCTTGCGCCAAGGGACCGGGCCACGTTGGACAACCGACGCAATGCGTCCCGACGCAATGCGTCCCGACGCAATGATCGCTCGTTCCGCGGAGTTGACCTGCGGCATGTCCGCGGGCCTATTGCGAAACCACGGCCAGAATGCGGCACACCACACAAGGCCAAGTCCCGCGAGAACCCATAGCGGCGTCCGCCAAGTCCCGAAGTATTGAAACAACCAGAGAAACAGAAACGGACTGAGCGCGCCGCCCACGCGGCTAAACATCCAAATAGTTCCTTGACCAGACCCTCGCTCCGATACCGGAATCCAATCGGCCATCACGCGCGCCCAAACAGGAAAGCCCCCGGCTTGAAAGGCGCCAAAGAGAATCCGCAAGCAAAGCAGGAAAGAAAACTGCCACACCACACCAGTTGGCACGACACCGGTCAGCGCGGCGAGGCCGGTGAGCAGTGACCAACCGAGCACCAAAATCGTGAGTAGATTTCGAGCTCCGAAGCGATCGCCGATCAGTCCGCAGGGCACTTGGAAGATACCGTAGGCGACCAAGA
>JAYVCO010000316.1:0-3685 GCA_043749935.1 Planctomycetia bacterium | reverse complement strand
TGAGGCGGCGCGGGATTTCATCGGGCGAACGACCTGATCTGCCCGTCGAAGATCACGCTCGTGAGTCTGCCGCCGTACTCGTCGGAACTGAATCCGGTCGAGAATCTCTGGCATTACCTGCGGGGCCATCACTGGCCGAACCGCAGATACGCCCCGGTAGACGACCTGTTCGAGGCCGCGAAACCCCCTGGCGATCCGCCTGCCTCGACCCAGCCGTCATCCGCACCGTCTGCCACGTCCACGGCATGCAATCACGCAGTTAAATCCTGGGATTGGTATTATTGGCAGGTTGGTGACGCAGCCCTTTCTGTTGACTTTCGATCAACCTCCGGGCTAGAATCACGGTCAGATAAAGGTAGGTTGATGGATTGGTTTCAGGGACCTCGTAGCTGACGGGTGAAATCATGTTCAGAATCGAAGCCGGGAATACCCAAAAGTATTGCGATGGAATGAGCCGGCGGAGCTTCGTGCAACTGGGCGTTGCTGGCATGGCCGCCGCCGGGCTGCCGGAGATCCTGCGAGCCAAGGAAGTCTCGACTGCGCTCGGGCACGCCAAAAAAGACACCTCCGTGATCATGCTCTGGCTCGATGGCGGACCGGGGCACATGGACATGTACGACATGAAGCCCGACGCTCCGGCCGAATATCGGGGCCTTTGGAACCCGATCCGCACGAACGTGCCGGGCATGGAAATCACGGAGCTGTTCCCTCGGCAGGCCAAGATTGCCGACAAATTCTCGATCATCCGCTCGCTACACCACGACAACGGCGACCATTTTACCGGCGGCCATTACATGCTCACCTCGCGCGGCGGGGCCAGCGGGGCCGACACAACGGGCCGATCGCCCTCGATCGGCGCCATTGCCAGCAAGGTGTTGGGGCCCAGGCGGCCCGGCATGCCAGCTTATGCGGCCGTGCCCATCGCCTCGAGCATCGGCTTGCGTCCTGGCTATTTTGGCGCCAATTATCTCGGCATGGGGCACAATCCGTTCGAAACCGACGGTAATCCCAACGATCCGAATTTCCACGTCGCAAACGTACAATTGGCCAATGCCCTGACGGTCAACCGACTGGAAGATCGCCACGGCCTGCTCAGGCACTTCGATCGCCTGCGCCGCGACATGGATACTTCCGGGGCGATGGAAACCATGGATCGCTTCGAGCGCAGCGCGTACGACATGGTCGTGGGCGCGTCGGCGCGCAAGGCGTTTGATTTGAATTCCGAAGACACGGCGAATCGCGATCGTTACGGCCGGACGCCCTGGGGCCAGAGCACGCTGCTGGCGCGTCGGCTGGTCGAGGCCGGCTCGACTTGGGTGACTGTTCACATGGGCGGCTGGGACCACCATTGGGGTTTGAAAGCCGGCTATGACAGCTACCTGCCGCAAGTCGATATGCTGGTCTCGGCCCTGTTCACCGATTTGGCCGAGCGCGGATTGTCGGACAAAGTGCTCGTCGTGATGTGCGGCGAGTTCAGCCGGACGCCGCGGATGAACAATGGCGGCAACGGCGGAGCGCCGCTGAGCATGGGGACGCCCGGGCGCGACCATTGGGGCAATGCCATGTTCTGCCTGATGGGTGGCGGCGGAATTCAGGGTGGTCGGATCGTGGGCGCGACCAATCGCCTGGGCGAAGTGGTGAAGGACCGGCCCGTCGAAGCTTGCGACATCCACGCCACGATCTATCACGCGTTGGGCATCGATCCATCGACCAGCTTCCTCAATCACGCCGGACGCCCGGTGCCGGCCATCGATCGCGGCGAAGTGATTTCGGAATTGCTGTAATTCAGACCGTTTGCAGCGAGCGGTGGTTAGGGCTCACGCCCAGTTCGTTGAGATACCGTTGCACGAGATCTCGTTGGCTGACGCGGAATCGTTGGAACGGTTCGGCCATGAAGTCATCGCAGACGCCCAGGCACGACAGGCCACATTTGAGGCCTTTGATGAAGGCCGAGCGATGGCGGCCGACCGAGTAGATGGTCTCGCCCAGCCGCATGACTTGGGCGTGCAACGTGGTAATGCGATCCAATTGCGCGGTCGAGGCGGCTTCGTACAGGTTGACGTAGAGCCTGGGAAACAAATTCGCTCCGCCGTTGACGCCGCCATGAGCGCCGGCCAACACCGACTCGGCCAGCAATTCCTCGGGTCCGACCAGCAGCGAGAAGTCGGGCCGGCTGGCCGCCAATTGCTTGACCCGATGAAAGTAGATCATTTGTGCTGAGCTGTCTTTCAGGCCGACGATCTTGGGAATCGCGATCGCGCGGCGGAGCGTCTCGGGCTCGAAGGTGAGCTTCGTGTGGCTGGGCATGTTGTACAAGAAAACAGGCAGCGGCAGCTCGGCTACGATGTCCTCGACATATTCCAGAAGCTCTGGCTGGCCAGCGGGGAAATAGTAGGGGGCCGAAAGGACCACCGCCGCCGCGCCGGCTTTGGCCGCCACGTTGGCCAGGTTGATCGATTCCACGAACGAAGTGTCGGTGATACCCACCAAAACCGGCAACCGCCCGGCAACCTGCTTGCAGGTTTGCTCGATCAGTTCGTGCCGCAGGCGATAGCTCAGGCTCGGGGCTTCGCCGGTCGTGCCAAGGATGAACAGGCCGTGCACGCCCCCTTCGATCAAATGTTCGACCAGGCGCTCGAGGCCGGCGACGTCCAGCGAGTCGCGATCCGTGAGCGGGGTAATCATGGGCGGAATGATTCCGCGGAGAGGTACTGGCAAATTCGACGATTTCACGGTGGTAGCTTCCCCAGGTTGACGATCCAAGATGCCCACTTCGAGAACGCATGTCCCCGGTCTTCCCTCAGAGTATGACGAGCGCACGGGATGATGGCCAGCCCCGGAGTAATGCAGCTTTTTGACAACAGTCCAGTGTTTCTCCGAGATGCGGATTTCCCGAGACATGTCTGGTGCCAGATGGCCTTTAGAACGGGCCTGGCATCCGATACGATTTCTAGCTTGTCTGAATTCCTGCCTGACCGGAACCTTTTGGCAGCCCCCGTGGGGTGGATGCGAGCTTGATACCCAACTCGGTGCTTCCCTATGGCTGGATGTTGTTTGGCACGATCGCGTTTTCGATCATGGCGGCGCTAACCCACGCGCTGGGCGAATACTGGGACTGGCAGATAATCGCCGCCTCGCGCACGGCGCTGGCCTTGGTATTTGCCACGGCGCTAACGCTGCGAGCCGGTCGCAAGCTCGTATTCTGGCAGCCCAAAACACTCTGGATTCGCAGCATCTCAGGCAGCATTAGCCTGGTGTGCACGTTCTATGCGCTGACCCGGCTGCCGGTCGCCGACGTGTTGACGCTGACCAACGTATTTCCAATTTGGGTGGCCCTGCTATCCTGGCCGCTGTTGCACGAACGGCCCAGCAAAGAGGCCTGGATCGCGATCGCCGTGGCGCTGGTCGGCGTGGTTTTGGTGCAACAACCGCATTTTGAGCAGGGTGGCCAGTTGCCGGCGATCTTGGCGTTAGTCAGCTCGGTGACCACGGCGATTTCCATGCTGGGTTTGCACCGGCTCCAGCAGGTCGACCCGCGTGCCATCGTGGCCCACTTTTCGGGCGTGGCGCTGGTGGTCTGCCTGGCTTCGCTGGCGATTTTTCCCAACACGGCCCTGGCCTCTTCGCACATCGACGAAACCTCGCTATTGATGATGCTCGGACTCGGAATTTGCGCGACAACAGG
>JAYVCO010000315.1:0-13421 GCA_043749935.1 Planctomycetia bacterium | reverse complement strand
GTGCTCCTGGTTCAAGATCGACATCCAGCCCCTGCTCCTTGTCGACAAGCTGGCCGGTCCGTGGCAAACGGGCATCGACGCCAAGAAAACCGAAATCGAGCTGCGAGATCGCTTGCAACCAGTTGATAAAGATCAAGAGTTTTTGACGTGCCAGGATGACGGCGTGCTGGTTTTCCAGCATACTCACCCCGGTTGGAACAAGAGCCGGGTGATCGTGGTGGCCAATGGGTCGTTTCTGTTGAACCTCCCGCTCGTGAATCACGAACACCGCAAATTGGCAGGCAAGCTGATCGACGACGTGACGCCGTCCGGGCAAGTTGTGTTTCTTGAAAGCGGGCGCGGCGGGCCGCCCATCGAGCCGACGGACGAGGAATTGGCCCTGTGGCGGTTCTTCGCCGCCTGGCCGCTGAACATCATTCTCTTGCAATTGTCCGTGCTCGGAGTCATCTTTTGTTTTGCACGCTGGCCCATTCTCGGGCGCCCGAAACTTCCGCCCGTCGAAACCGTCTCGGACTTCGGCAAACATGTCGACGCCGTCAGCCAACTTTTGCGCCGCACTCGAGATCGCCAGTACGCGCTTGGCAAATTGCCTGCCCCGCCCCCTTCGACATCGAAGGCCAAGAACCCATAATGCTGGTGCCTCGAATTGGAATGTAACCTCTTCAATACCCTGATCTCGTTGTAAATAAGTCCGCCAACAAGCCAACCTCACTAACCCGAAAAACTTGCCGATGACAGACATTCCTTCCGAAATCCCGCCCATGATCCCTGTTCTTGGAGACGCGCCCAGGCGCCCTCCCTCGTCGGCCGGAGTGGCGCGCAGCAAGGCGCTGTTCGACCGCATCATCGCCGAGATTGCCAAAATCTATGTCGGCCAGGACGAACTGGTGCTCAGCACGCTGGTGGCGCTGTTTTCCAGCGGACACGTCTTGATCGAAAGCGTGCCGGGCCTCGGCAAGACTTTGTTCGTCCGCGCGATGGGGCGCGTGCTGGGTTGCCAATGCGGGCGCATCCAGTTCACGGCCGACCTGATGCCCACCGACATCACGGGCGCTCCGATCTTCGACATGAAGCAACAGGAATTTCGCTTCCGGCCCGGGCCGGTGTTCACGCAGTTCCTCTTGGCTGACGAAATCAATCGTTCGCCCGCCAAGACGCACGCGGCCCTGCTGGAGATCATGCAGGAATATCGTGTCACGGTCGAGCGCACGAGCCACAAGTTGGCCCGACCCTTTTTGGTGCTGGCGACGCAAAATCCGCTGGAGTCGGAAGGCACCTACAATCTGCCCGAGGCCCAGCTCGATCGGTTCATGTTCAAGATCGTGGCCAACTACCCGTCGGCCGAAGAAGAAGTTGAAATCCTCAAACAACACGGCCAGCAGGTCGATCTCGACAAGCGGCTAGCCGAGACCTTGCAGACCGTGACCTCGCCCGAGGAAATCGTGGAAATCACGAACCAGTGTGGGCAGGTTCACGTCGAGGACAAGTTGTTCAACTATATCAACGCGCTGGTGCGGCTGACTCGCGACTGGCCGCAATTTCATCTGGGGGCTTCGCCGCGAGCGGGCATTGCGCTAGTGCAGGGCTCGCGCACGTTGGCGGCGTTTCGGGGACGCGACTACGTGGTGCCCGACGACGTGGTCGACATCACGTTGCCCGCCCTTCGCCATCGAGTCGTGCTGACCGCCGAGGCGGAAGTCGAGGGGCACAGCGTCGATGAGCTGTTGCGAGAGCTCGTTCGTACGGTCGAGGTGCCACGACTTTGATTCCTTTTCTGGTGCTCACGGCGCTGGCGGTTATGCTGGCCGGCCTCGGCTGGGCCTGGCAAATCTACCCGCGGCGCATGCTCGTGCTGTGGGCCATGTTTCCCGCCGTGATGTCGATCGGCTTGATTCTCGGCCCGGCTTTCATCCCTTGGTTGCTGGGCTTCGATCTGCTGCTCCTGGCGGCGTTGACCTTGGATCTGGCCACGCTTCCGGCACGAAAATGGTTTGACTGCGAGCGCCAGATGGGGCGGATTGCCTCGTTGCAAAAGCCGCATCCCGTGCAGTTGACTGTCAGCAATCGTTCGCGCCAGCCGATTGCGGTTTGGGTTCGCGATGACGTGCCCGACGAGTGCGATGCCACGCCGGAGCAACTCGCGCTGCGTTTGCCGCCGCAAAGCCGCTCGAGAATCCATTATGAGCTGGCGCCCCACCGACGCGGGGCTTTCCGCTTGGACGCCGTCTATCTTCGTGTCACCAGCCGGTTGGGACTTTGGCAACGAACGCTACGTTTTCCGGTCGATAATGCGCTGCACGTCTATCCCGACATGCGGCAAATGAGCGAATACGCCTTGCTCGCGCGCACCAATCGGTTGAGCCTGGTCGGCGTGCGCCGCGCTCGGCGGATCGGACAAGACAACGAGTTCGAGCGGCTGCGCGACTATACGCTCGATGACAACTACAAACACATCGACTGGCGCGGCACCGCCCGGCGCGGCAAGTTGACGGTCAAGGATTTTCAAGTCAACCAAAGCCAGCGCGTGCTGTTCCTCATCGATTGCGGGCGGATGATGACCAACACCGCCCAGGGAATCAGCCTGCTCGATCACGCGCTCAACGCGGCCTTGATGCTCAGCTATGTCGCGCTTCGCAAGGGCGATTCCGTGGGGCTGTTGTGCTTTGCCGACGAAATCCAACGGTACGTGCCTCCGCGCGGCGGGATGAACCAGATGAACCAACTGCTGCACGCCTCGTTCGACCGCTTTCCGCGGCTGGTCGAATCGCGCTACGACCAGGCTTTCATGTATCTCAACTCGCACTGCCGCAAGCGTTCGCTGGTGATTCTGTTGACCAACATCATCGACGAAGTGAACTCCGCCCAGGTCGAACAGTATCTGACGAGACTCGTGGGCCGACACCTGCCGCTGGCCGTGCTGCTGCGCGATCACAGCATCTTCGACGTCGCCGCGACCGTGCCCACCGACGAGCCGTCGCTCTACCGGGCCGCCGCCGCCAACGAAATCGTCACCTGGCGGCGCAGCGTGCTGACCGATCTGGAACGCCAAGGCGTGCTGGCGCTCGACGTCTTTCCAGAACAAATGACCGCGCAACTGGTCAATCGCTATCTGGACATCAAAGCCCGGCATTTGCTGTGAATACGCTCGGTGGTCTCCGCGTCCTTCTTCGCTAGTCAACGTTCGGTACCGCTCGTCGCGTCGAATAGACCGAGCTCGCTAGGTGGTCAAGTCGACGTTGTGATAGACGTCTTGCACATCATCGCAATCGTTCAGCATACTGATGAACTTTTGGAACATGGGCAAGTCTTCCGGACTAATTGCCTTGCTGGTCTGAGGGAGGAAGGCGATCTCTTGGACTTCCAACTCGGTTCCAGGAAACGCTTGCAACAACGCAGTTTTGGCTTTGTAAAACTCGCCGGGGGGCGCAAAGATCGTCAGGTTGTTATCCTTGCACTCAATCTCATCGATATTGACGTCGGCATCCAACATCGCTTCTAGCACTTGCTCTTCATTCTCTCCTTTGAATGACAGAATCGCCACCTGGTCAAACGAATGGGCGACGGAACCCGTTGCTCCCAGTTTGGAACCGGTCTTCGTGAAACAATTGCGGACGTCCGTAATCGTACGTTGATTGTTATCCGTCAAACAATCGACGATGACCAAGGAGCCCCCAGGACCAAAACCTTCGTAGCGGGCGGACACGAAGTCCTCCCCGCCAGCGCCGCGGGCTTTCTCAATCGCCTTTTCAATGACGTGGGCCGGAACCTGGTCTTTCTTGGCCTTCTCAATCAAGCTTCGCAACGCCGGATTGACATCGGGGTCGGCAACGCCATTCTTGGCGGCAACGTACAAGCGCGTGCCATATTTGGAGTAGAGCTTCGATTTCTGAGCAGCCGTCTTGAATATCGAATTCTTGCGATTTTCGAAATTTCTTCCCATAACGACTCTTCTTAGTATTGTGGCCGAATGCGTGGAGTCTTCAGACGGTAACACGTCTCAGGACATTTATCCAGGTGGTGCAGCGACATGTCGGACGCGCCGGACGGTCGCATCGATTAAAATTCCAGCGACTTGTCGATTCTGTTCGCCAGGGCACCGGGCGATCAGATCGACCGCGCTAAAGTTGGCAAGGAGAGCGCGCTGAAAATTGGTTGTTAGATCGGAATTCTCAGGGATCAAGGATGTTCTCACGGGTTCTTGAGACGGCGCAGGCCCTGTTCGTCCGATAGTCCGGGCGATGTGACGCACCGATTCTTCCTGGCGCAGATCGACGTGACCGAATGCCGTTTAGGGTTCGCCGTTCGGCGTGCTGTCAAGTCGACCGAGGCACTTTGCGCTTGCTTGAAAGTACCGCCGACTCAATCCCGTCGCTCGGCTTCTATAATTACACGGCGGACGGCTTTAATTTGGAAGTCTTCGGGTTCAGGTTCAAGATCCTCATCGTCGGCCACGGTTTTCACGCTACCCCATTCCAAGAAGGTCTCGCGAAAATCGTCAATCGAGACCGGCCTTCGGCTGTACATGTCCATGACATTTCCGCCACCGATATAGAACACGTGATGCCCTTCCTGGCCTCGGTACCTGCTCTGCAACTCGTCGCTCAGTCGCTCGAAGTATGGGTTATCGAACCAAACTTCATCACCGGGCAGAAATTCTTCATTCTGGAAAATCTCGCCTTCCTCCGGATCGGGCGCGTCGAACAAAGTTCCAATCCCTTCGTCGGGCAGATCATTGGGGATAACCTTCCCCCGCAGCATGCTATCGAGTTCGGCGAGCTGCTTCGCATCCGCCACATCGATCAAGCCCTTGAGCATCACCAGCGTCGAGAGCTTATGGCAGCGGATGCCACTGGTGGTCCGCCAGAGGTCCTTGATCGCATCGGAAGGCTTTCGTCGGGGGACGTAACTCCCTTCGTCGTCATGCGTCCAGTATTTCGGGTTGCGCATTTCGGGACGGCCGCGGTAGGCGCGAGGAAAATACGCCTTGACCGTAGCGACATTCTTAACGATCTTCAATCGCAGCTCGATCTCCTTTTCCGGGAGGTCGGCAGACTGAAGTTCGTCACGCGCCACGTCCAGCAGCTCAGACAAGGTTGCGCTGTCAATCTTCGGATCGCTCGACGGGTCGTCGGGTCCTTGCGCGGCCGCGGCGGTCGCTACAGCAATCGTTATTACAATCGCACACCATGAATGGCGAAGTTCCGGCGCGAGCGTGTTTTTCCGATTTGCGGCGCCGCCTGCCATAAGCAATCTGCCCATTTTCATGTCTCCCATTCCGGGACCGCACGGCTTTTACCGTCAGCCATTACCGGCGAATCGGTCGACTGACAGTGCAGCGTTCCGCGTCCAGACTGTCTAAGTGCACGCAACCGCTCGTCGCACCAGCGCTCGCAAGTCGACTCCGCCGCAGCCAGCATTCTAACCCGGAATCGCTTCGCTTGTCTCGACCTGCGCAGCTCTTGCTAGAATCGTGGGGCGCCTCGGTCCGGCATCCGACTCAGGTTAGGCGCTGCCAACATTCTGCCGAACCAAATCGTCCGGAAAACCCTTCCTTTTTGAGCGATGCCTTCCCGCTCCCACCAAGTTCGGCTAAGTTCAGGCCCGGCATTCCCATATTGCCGTCTCGTAAATCAAAACCCTTCAATGCCGTTCGCGCTGTAAGCGTCCGCCCAAGTACGGATTCGGCCGACGTTTACTAAATCGCGCAGCTTTTGGCACAGCCCTGTGTGACGAAGCAAGACCCACAGGTGCGGGCCTCGCCAACCGTCATCACCTCCGTGGCCCCGCCAACGTAAATCGTCCCTGTCAATTGAGACCAGCGCCGCGAGGCCAGTTGAGTTGGATAGGTCCTACGATCAGCTCTTTTCTGCAATGCTGATTTCAGACCGAAGCGCTACCGTTTAGAAAGCATATTTCCCCGATCCGGCCCACGGGCGTAGAATTGTCGTGCTGCACGCTCCTCGGGCGCTAGTCCTCTCCCGGTTAACACGTTCGCCCATCGATTGCCTGAACCAGCCAACTTATGGCTCAAACCGATACTCCCGCCGTTTCCGACGACTTCAGCGATCGCCAGCTCGGCGAGTTCGAGCGGTCCGCGCAGGAGATGGGTCGATATTTGTTCGACCATCTGGGCGGCGGGCAGCCGACGGTTTTGGATCGCCGCTGGTGGGACGACCGGATCATGGCTTGGGCCATGCAGGACGAGTCGGTCAAAGTGCAAATGTTCCGTTTCATTGACGTGCTGCCGATGCTCACCAGCAGCGAGGCGGTCATCCGTCATTTGCACGAGTATTTTCACGACGTGCGCGAGCATTTGCCGTCGGCCGTGCGGCTGGGGTTGGCCGTGGCCACGCCCCGCTCGATTGCCGGCCGGGCTTTGGCAATTGCCGCGCGGCGCAACGCCATGGGGCACGCTCGGCGGTTCATCGCCGGCACCACGCAAAACGAAGTGTTGGCGGCGGCCATGCGCGAGCGCAAGCTGCGACGGGCATTCACGCTCGACATTCTGGGCGAAGCGGTCACGAGCGAGCTCGAAGCCGAGAAATACTTGCAAGCCTATATCGATCTGATCGAGGGTCTCGCGCCCACGGTCAACGCCTGGCCCGAAGTGCCGCAAATTGACCGCGCATCGCTCGTCGAGATCCCGCGCGTGAATGTGTCGGTCAAGCTCTCGGCCCTCGATAGCCAGTTCGACCCGATCGATCCCCAAGGCACCACGCGGCGCGTGCTGTCCCGACTGCGAAGGTTGCTGCGAACCGCTCGGGCAAATCGGGCCTTCGTCAACATCGACATGGAAAGCTATCGCACCAAAGACCTCACGCTGGCGATTTTCCAGCAGGTGCTTTTGGAAGACGAGTTTCGCGACACGGAAGACGTTGGCATTGTCATCCAGTGTTACCTGCGCGACGCGGCCGACGATCTGCGGAAACTGCGCGATTGGGCCGCCGAGCGCGGCCGGCCGGTGTGGGTGCGGCTGGTCAAAGGCGCCTACTGGGATTATGAAACCGTGTTTGCGGAGGCCACCGGCTGGCCGATTCCGGTTTTCCAGAACAAGTGGGAAACCGACGCCAACTACGAACGCTTGACGCGGTTTTCGCTCGCGAATCAACAACACCTGCGGACGGCGCTGGGCAGCCACAATTTGCGTTCGCTGGCGTACGGCATGGCCGTGGCGCGGCAACTGAGCATTCCGCAAAGCGGCTTCGAGTTGCAAATGCTCTATGGCATGGCCGATGCCGAGAAACAGATACTGGTGGACCTCGGCTACCGCCTGCGAATTTATATGCCCTATGGCGAACTGATACCCGGTATGGCTTACCTCGTGCGCCGATTGTTGGAGAACACTTCCAACGAATCGTTCTTGCGGGCCAGCTTTGCCGAGCATGTTTCGGTGGAGAAATTACTCATGAATCCTCTCGATCATCGGCCCCAAGCGGACTCCCCCCCTGCCCCGCGCCGGCCCGTTACGACCCGGTTCGCGCCTAGTTATCAGAACGAACCGCCGACCGATTTCGGCCTCGAGGCGAATCGCCAGGCGATGCAGGAGGCCGTGGCGGACGTTGAAGGCGCGCTCGAAAAACGTTACACGCTGGTCATCGATGGTCAGGACGTCATGCCGTCGCAGTGGAAACGCTCGCTGAATCCGTCGCACAAGGTGCGCTCCGTGGGCGAAGTGGCCGTGGCACGCGTCGAAGATGCCGACGCCGCGGTTGCCGCCGCCAAACGGGCCCAGCCCGGCTGGTGGAAGTTGGGAGCGAAAGCGCGGGCCGATTACTTGCGCCGTGCGGCCGAGGTCATGCGACGCCGACGTTTCGAGTTGGCCGCCTGGGAAGTCGCGGAGTGTGCCAAGGAGTGGCGCGAGGCTGACGGAGATATCTGCGAGGCCATCGATTTTTGCGAGTTCTACGCGGATGGCGCGGAGCAGATGGAAAGCAAGCAGGGCGTCGACGTTCCTGGCGAGGAAAACCGCTTCGAGTATCTTCCGCGTGGCGTGGCCGCGGTGATTGCTCCCTGGAATTTTCCACTTGCGATTCTCACCGGTATGACCACGGCGGCACTGGCCACGGGCAACACGGTGGTGATGAAGCCCGCCGATCAGTCGCCGGTCGTGGCGGCGAAGCTAATGGAAGTCTTTCGCGAAGTCGACTTGCCGCCGGGCGTCCTCAACTTTCTACCTGGGCCGGGGAAAATCGTAGGTGCCGCGCTCGTGGATCATCCCGACGTGGCGCTGATCGCGTTCACTGGCTCGCGCGCCGTCGGCTTGGCGATCAATGCCCGAGCGGCCGAAGTCTCGGCGTCCGGGAAGCTCAAATATGTCAAACACGTGATCGCCGAAATGGGCGGAAAGAACGCGATCATCGTCGACGACGATGCCGATCTGGACGAAGCGGTCTTAGCGGTCGTCCGCAGCGCGTTTGGCTATCAAGGTCAGAAATGCTCGGCCTGCTCCCGAGTCATCGTGCTCGATTCGGTGTACGCCACTTTTCTGGAGCGGCTCGTCGAAGCCACGCGGAGCCTGACAGTTGGGCCCGCGGAAGATCCCTCCGCGAGTGTTTCGGCCGTGATCGATGACGCGGCCTATCGGCGGATCCGCGAATACATCGAGATCGGTCGCCGGACGGCTCGCGAGGTGCTGGCGATGGATGTCGGACCGCTAGCGAACGAAGGTTTTTACATTGGTCCACACATTTTCACCGAGGTTCCGCCCGAGGGCCGGCTGGCGCAAGAAGAAATCTTTGGACCCGTGCTGTCGGTGTTGCGAGCGCGCGATTTGGACGAGGCGATCCGTATATTTAACGGCACGGATTACGCGCTGACGGGGGGCATGTTTTCACGCAGCCCCGAACATCTCGAGCGGGCACGACGAGAGTTGCTCGTGGGCAACTTGTATTTGAACCGAGGTATTACCGGGGCGCTGGTCGGGCGGCAGCCGTTCGGCGGCTTCAAGATGTCCGGCATCGGCACCAAGGCCGGCGGACCCGACTACTTGCTGCAATTCGTGATCCCCAGAACCACAACCGAAAACACGATGCGCCGCGGCTTCGCGCCCCTGGTTGGCGGCGAAGGCTCACCGGAAGCCGACAACTAACGGCTCTCGCTACATCATTCCCATGCCCCCGCCCATTCGGCCTGAACTTGTCGGCCGGGCATTGCGCAGTATTTCGTCGATGCGACGGTGCACTTCGCGGCTATGACGGACGTACAACTGATTGCCGTTGGTGCGAACTTGAACGCCACTTCGTTCCCAACTTTCCGGTTCGATGCCCTGCACCAGCATGGCCACCGTCTTGGGATCGAACTTCGAGTCAAGTTGATAGACTTTGGTGATCATGCCCGAACTGCGAGTTTTCCTGTCGGGTGCGGGCACGCTCGCTGACGCGGCGGCCGGCTGGGGAGTTCGTGCCTGTCGCAAGCCACCTAATAACCGCGAGATTTCTTCGTGCTGCGCTCGCGTTTGGGAAACGGCGAGGCTCGACGTGTTCGGAAAAGGGGTGATGGCTCCGGGGCCACCCACTTCATCCCACGTCGATGTCCCGATGGTGGACGTTATCACCTCGATCAGTTGATCAAACCGCCCACCTGCGCCAACTTTCCCGGCAGCTGGCTCGATCAATTCGGCCACGGGGTAGATGTATGTGATCATTTCCGTCGACGCGTCATCCTTCGTGGTCACCTGGACCATTTCGTTGCCGATGATCCACGTCGCCTCGATGGGTCCCAGCATGGTCTCAAGCGCCATCTGAGGCGAAACGTCGCGCAAATCGCAAGTGACCGGCGTATGGTCATCGACTCCGGCATCCTCCAGTGCCTTGGTCTTCAGGACGATCGGCAACTCAAAATGCTTGCCGATCCGAGCGACGGCATCCTTGAGTGGCGTGTTGGCGAACTTGAAGTCGCCGCGCAGACTCGATTTCTGAGCAAGCTGTTTGATCAGCGCCACCTGAAGCGGGCGCTCGGCGCAAATCGGCTCGCTGGAGGCGTGTTGACGTTGTTGCACTCGGCTTTCGCGCAGCGCCGCCAGCACGCCACGAATCGAGTCGTGGACTGCGTATGTTTGTGCGACAACGAGCGTGCCCTGAAAGGGGCTGATCGATCCCGGACCACCGACTTCGTCCCACGTCGACGGACGTACGATCGTGGTGATGAGATCGATGAGGCTATCGTAATCTCCGGGGCCCTTATCCGCCTCTTCGTCCCGGTGGATCAAATCGTTAACGGGATACACACGAACAATGGTTCTTGTGGATGCATCGTCTCTCGTGGTGATTACGACGCGGCCGTCGCGGACGTAAAAGGTTAGTTCGTGGCTCTCCAATAGCTCGTCCAGCGCCGCGCGCAAGGAGATTCCAGACGCTTGGAGCGTGAAGATTGAATCGCCCACGGCAACGCCTGCGTCTTCAAGAGCCTTCTCGTCAGCCCGAGCGTGAATCTGGCGCTGCTCCAGGAATTTGACGAGATCATTAACCGCGACTTTCTCGAAATCGACCGTCACGACCCAATCGAGTCCTTGCTCGAGGGTGGCATCGGCCGACGAATCGACCGTCGAAACGTTGATCTCCGGCGGGTTCGAGGGCTTTTTATCCCCCTCGGCAGCCTGGATGCCGGGGATGCACGATAAGACCAGAGACACTGCGAAGAAGGGTGAAGCGAGACGCTGGACCATGGCCTGAGCCTCCTCTTGGCTAGAAGGGAATCGCGTCAACGTTCCGGCGTAAACGCGAGCAACCGGTCAACCTACCCCTTTCGGGTTGCGAGTGCAAGAAAACAGTTTTTGTGCCGCGCCCTGCCCTTCCGGAATTGCCGCGTGCCACGACAAAGCCTATCATGCACGCCACTTGAGTCGATTGCCTCGTACCTTTCGCGTCGAGTGTACGAAACAATGACAACCACCACGATCGAATCGGCAGCCGAACTCGAGGCGTTGCGCGAGCGGGTTGCCCAGTTAGAAGCGCAGCTTGCTCAGAGCCGCGAAGTGGTGACCTCGGTACAAAACTTCGACCATTTTGTTCGATGTCATTTGAAGGGGCTCGGCATCGGCCTGGGACTGTTTGCCGCCGATGGCCGCACGGCCAGCTATATCAGCGTCACCTTCGAGCACGTCTTTGGTTATCCCAGCGAGGAGTTGCGGGCAAATCCCAAGCTGTGGATCCAGTCAATTGACGCGGCGGATTTACCGCGGGTCAAAGCCTCGATTGCCGAGGCGCAAACCGGCGTGAATACGGAGACGACTTTCCGGATCCGCCGGGGGACCGAGTCTCGTCAAGTACGCGCCCGATTTTTGTTTGTGCCCAGCTTGGGAGAATCCGTCGATTTTGCCGTGATCGTCGAGGACGTCACCGAGAAGAAGCTCTTCGAAGAGGCCCTGCGCGATAGCGAGCAGCGGTTCCGTGCTTTGGCGATTCATTCTCCGATGGGCATCTTTCAAACGGACCTGGCTGGCAATTGTTTGTTCGTCAATGACCGGTATTGCACGATTGCGGGCGTGGCCGCCAGCGAGTCGTTGGATCGGGGTTGGCTGAAGACACTGCATCCGGAGGATCGCGAGGAATTGGCTGCCAGGTGGAAAGAGGCAACTCGCTCGCACGTCGAATTCGCTTTGGAATATCGTTTCGTTCACAGCGATGGAACACTGCGTTGGGTACTCGGAAGTGCGGCTCCGATTTCGAACGACCAGGGCGAGGTGACCAGTTACTTGGGCAACGTGCTCGACATTACGCAGCGCAAGCAAATGGAAGAAGCATTGCGTGCCAGCGAACAGCATTTTCGCTTGTTGAGCAATTGTTGCCCGGTGGGCATTTTTCTTTCGGACGAAAAAGGCCAAATTATCTATGCCAATCCGCGGTACCAGGCAATTTCTGGTTTCGGGGCGCAAGAATTGTCAGGATTCGGTTTTCTCGATGCCATTCATCCGGACGATCGCGAGCAGGCGAAGAACAATTGGCTTGGAATCGCCGGCTCCACTCGGTTGCACGACGTCGAACGGCGCTACGTCCATCGCGACGGCCGGACTCTCTGGGTCCGTGCGCGTTCCACGCCGATCATTGCCCCGACCGGCGCGGTCCTGGGCCGCGTCGGCACCGTGGAGGACATTACCGAACGCCGAACTGCCGAAAAAGAACTACACCGTAGCGAGGCGCGGCATCGACTGTTGGCGGAGTACTCGACCGACATGATCTCGAAGCATCGGCCCGATGGCCGATACTCGTACGTTTCGCCGGCGTGTCGCCAACTCTTGGGGTATGAGCCGGCCGAACTAGTCGGTCAAAACGCCTACGATTATTTTCATCCCGAAGATCTGGCGGCTATTCGCGAATCGCACCCCTCGACCACCGAGCCGCTCTGCATCCCGACAGTTGCCTACCGAGTGCGCCGCAAGGACGGGCAATACATCTGGTTCGAGACGGTCTCGAAACCGGTTGTGGATCCCGAAAATGGAAGCATCCTGAAGATTATCGCGGTTTCGCGAGACATCACCGTGCGGCGGCAGGCGGCCGAGCGATTGCGTGAAAGCGAAGCGCGAATGCGCGGCATTCTCGACACGGCTGGCGATGGCATCGTGACGGTCAGCACAGTCGGCCTGATCGAGCTTTTCAACCTCGGGGGCGAACGGCTGTTTGGTTATCGGGCCGAAGAGGTGCTCGGCCAGGACCTTCGCATGCTCATGAGCGACGCCGATGCAGCCCATTTCGTCCAGCGCGCACGAAGGTGGGTTGGGTTGCGTCGTCCCTTCGTCGGCACTCACCATGTATTTGGGAGACGGAAGGATGGCACCCTTTGCGAGCTCGAGTTGCGCGTCGGAGAAACCGTCATCGCGGGCAAAAGCACCTACACTTGTATATTGCACGACATCTCCGAACGCAAGCGGACCGAAAAGATGCTGCGCGAAAGTGAAAAGCTCGCGGCCGTTGGGCGAATCGCGGCCCGCATTGCCCACGAAATCAACAATCCGCTGGCTGGCATCAAGAATTCGTTCTTGCTCGTCAAGGACGCGATTCCACCAAGCCACACGTACTTCGAATATGTAGGTCGGATCGAAGATGAGATTGACCGCATTGCCCGTATCGTACGACACATGTTCGATCTTTACCGGCCCGATCATGTCACGCTGCGGGAAATTTGTTTGAGCGACACGATTCAAGACGTCGTCGCGCTGCTCAACACCCTCGCGCCCGCGCGCGACGTGAAGTTTGAGGTCGATACGGTCGAAATTGACCGCCCCGTGCGGCTGCCCGAGGACTCGGTGCGACAGGTGCTCTACAATATTATTGCCAATGCCATCGACGCATCGCCTGCGGGCGGAGTCGTTGGAATCAGGGCCTGGTTGGCCGACGGCAGGTTAATCGTCACGGTTTCGGATCAAGGTCCCGGCATTCCAACCACGGTAAGGCCGCATATCTACGAACCGTTCTTCACGACCAAGG
>JAYVCO010000314.1:0-10808 GCA_043749935.1 Planctomycetia bacterium | reverse complement strand
CAACCGGGTGCCCGTTGTCACGCGAGCACGAATCCCGCAGGGTTTCGTGCGGGCCAGCCCACGGCGGCACAGGCAAAATGTTTGTGGCACTGCCACTAGTATTTGACTAGTTCTTTCTTTGTCCCATCGGGATGCACCGCTTGCAGGATTTCGCCGGCTCGTTCGGTCATCATCCGCAGCTCGCTGCCGATGGCGATGAATTGCATGCCTTGCTCGGCGCGGGCCAGCGCGCTCTTGGTGTCCATGACGTGCATCCCGGTCGGCGTGCCGACTTTCTTGCCGATCGCAATCACTTTTTGCAGCATGGCCTCGAAAGCCTCGTCCGTGGCTTCGGTGCCGTCAGGCTTGCGCATTTGGGCTCGCAAATCCACGGGGCCGACAAAGATGGCGTCGACCCCCGGCAGACTGTAAATTTCCTCGGCGTTGGCGACGCCGGTCGGACTTTCGGTTTGCAGGATGACCAGGATTTCGTCGTTGGCGCGTTTGAAGTAATCGGCGCCGCTACAATCGAAATTAAGCGAGTGCATGCCGCCGCCCAGACTGCGGTTGCCGGTCGGCGGATACTTGGCCGCCGCGATCGCGATCTTGGCCTGTTCGACCGTATCGACCATCGGCACGACGATACCCCAGGCGCCGGCATCGAGCGTACGCTTGATGTAGTCGTGATTCCCTTTGGGCACCCGCGCCAACGGCACGCCACCGGCATCGGCAATCGCGGCGAAAATCGTCGTGGCTTGCGACCAATCGATCGCGTTGTGCTCCATATCCAGCGTGAGCCAGGCAAAATCCATGCGGGCCAAAAGCCGTGTGGCAAACAAATCGCCCAGTGACAGCCAGGTGCCGAAAGTCGGCTTTCCTTCGCGCAGCGCACGCTTAACGGGATTGGTTTTCATGGCGAAAGTGGTCCTTTATGAATAAACAATGGTTTTCTTTTGATGAGTGTTTCAAACCACCGCGTCGACCGCAAGCCCTGCGGGGAAAACGTCGTTTTTCTTAACGATTATTCCGGCGAGTTGCCCGGCGGCCTGCAATGGGTGAAAATCACGTAGAGTGGAACGTGTGGTCGCGAGAGAGTGGCAAAGAGGCGTGGAACACCAATGGATGGTCGAGGGAATAACAGGCCTGCGGTTTTCGCAGCATCATTTGCGTTCTTTGCAATTGCAATCGCCGGTTTGGTGGGTTGCAGCAGGGCAGGGGGGGCTCGGGATTCAGCCGAAGCAATCGAAGCGATGCCCGCTTCAGAAGTCGTCCTTGCCGAGCCTTCGCGAGATGGGCAGCCGACAGCCACGCGGCCCAGCATGGATCTGATCACGCGGTTGGAGATGCTGCGCAAGCAGGGACTCTTCGATGAATTTGTCGACTCAACTCTGAACGCGGCATCAAGCGACGCGCCGGACCCAGCTTTGCAACTACTCAAGGCCGAAGCCCTCTTGGCGGTTGGCCGGAACGAGGACGCGGAGAGCGCCGCGCTACGTGCGATTCAGTTGAGAGCGGATGATGCCGATCCTGCACTCATCGGACAGGCACTCAAGCTGTGGACGATTTCCCGTCTTAGGGAACAAAAGCCGCTCGCCGACCCGCTCCTTGACCAGCAGTTCCTATTCGGGGCGTCCGAATCGCAAATTCCGGCCGTCAAGTTGCTACGGTTTTGGAGTGACGGTTTGGGTTTGCGGCCCGCGTATCGGTTGAGCAGTGCAAGCTCGATGGAACGCAGCGAGGCTGAGCCTGCTTCCGGAATCGCGGGCACGATTTCCGCGGAGCTGAACGCGATTCAAGCGGGCGTCAACGGCGTGTTGTTTCCGCTGGTGTTTATCGATAGCGGCGCGCAGCACACCTTGCTCACGGCCGCGGCCGCCGAATTGGCCGGCGTCAACGTCGGGCCTTCGGATGTCGATCTGGTCGGTTTTGCGGGTCTCAAGGCGCGGCCCGGCATTATCAGGAAGCTCGAATTGGGGAATATCGTGCTCGAAGACGTGCCGGTGCTGGTTGGAAACTCGTCGCCTTTGATCGCGGCCCAGGGGCAGATGGCCTTGGGTACCGAGTTGATGCACCATGTACGCTTCACGCTCGATTATCCGCGCAGAAAAGTTTTCGTCGCGCCGGCAGGCAGCCCGCCAGAGAAATCGCACAAGGAGAATTCGTCGCGGCCCGCGTGGCAAATCCCGGTGTGGACGTTTTCGCAGTGCTTGTTGTCTCAGGGAGAGATGCCTCGCGGCACGATGGCCCGCGTGTTGATCGATACGGGCGACCGGGCGGGCACGTTTCTGTCGCACCGATGGGCGAAGCGCAATTTGCCGCAGTTTCAGCGGCCGACGTCCAACCTCGTGTTCAAGTTCAAACCGCGCAACTTGCTCGTCGACGGCCTGCAACTTGGCAATCGGTCACTCGACCAGTGGCCCGTTTTGGATACCATTCCCAGTGAACTGGAACGGCTGGACCTCGTCGACGTCCTGTTGGGGCATGACCTACTCGCGCCTTACGAGTTGACGATCGATCTGAGAAGTCGCGTGCTCGAGTTGCGCTCCGACGCACCCGCGCTGCCCACGCCGGCTGGTCCCACTGCCGAGCAAGGCGCCGCGGCCACGAACGAGCCTAAAGAGGGTTAACTGGATGAGGCTGAAGATGTGCCACAGGTGCTCTGCCCTTCCATTTTGGGTCTTGATGCTCTTCGCGGGCTCGGCGAATTGGCAAACTTGCCTGGCGAAGGATTTGGTCGCCGAGCGGAATCGGATGGTGGACAAGGAAATCGTCGCGGCCGGAGTCAAAGACCCGCGCGTGATCCAATCGATGCGCGACACGCCGCGCCACGAATTCGTGCCGGCGGCTTCCCGCGAAAATGCCTATTACGACATGGCGCTGCCGATTGGCGACAAGCAAACGATCTCGCCGCCGTTCATCGTGGCCTACATGACCGAACAGCTTCTGCCGCAGCCGACGGACAAAGTGCTGGAGATCGGCACCGGCAGCGGCTATCAGGCCGCCGTGCTCAGCCCACTGGTCAAGGACGTGTACACGATCGAAATCGTCAAGCCACTGGGTGAGCGAGCGGCGCGAGCACTCAAGCGATTGAAGTACCAGGCTAGCCAGGGAAACGTGCACACCAGGATCGGCGATGGATACCAAGGTTGGCCCGAAGAGGCGCCATTCGACAAAATCATCGTCACCTGTTCACCGGAACAAGTTCCGCCAAAGCTGGTGGAACAATTGCGAGAAGGGGGGCGCATGCTCGTGCCAGTTGGCGAGCGCTATCAACAGACGCTCTATTTGTTTCAAAAGAAGGACGGCAAGCTCAGCAAGGCTGCGCTACTGCCGATGTTGTTCGTGCCCATGACCGGCAAGGCCGAAGCCGGCCGCGTCGTGCAGCCCGATCCACTCCACCCGGGTATTCGCAACGGAGGATTCGAAGAATTCATCGAGGAACCAAAGGAATCCTCGGATGAAAAACCAACGGTCAGCAGCGCAGAGGGAGAAAACATCAAGCAGCAACTCGTACCGACGAGCTGGCACTATCAGCGGCAGTTGGAACTGATCGTCGCCAAAGACGCGCCGGAAGGAAATCACTACGTCTCGTTCACCAATACCGTGCCCGGCCGCGCCGCGACGGCTTTGCAAGGTATGGCCGTGGACGGTCGAAAGGTCAGCGAATTGTCCGTATCGCTCTGGGTGAGGGCCAAGAACATTCGCTCTGGAGAAGCCGAAGATCAGCAAGCCGTTTTGGCGTTCAGCTTCTTCGACGAAAACCGAAAACAAATTAGCTATACCTGGGTGGGCCCGTGGCGAGACTCGTTCGATTGGCAGAAGGTGACCGACAAGGTTCGAGTTCCACCCAAGGCGCGCGAGGCGATCATTCGGATCGGTTTGAGCGGAGCCGTCGGCGAAATCTCGTTCGACGACATCCGCATCCAAGCGGCGAAATAGCCAATCGCGCAACTACTCGGCAAACCGGAAGGGCTCGTTCGTCACTTCATAGCCGGGGCGCAGGCCGATATTCAGTAGCAGGCCGATGGCCAGGCAATTGGCCAGCAGGCTCGAGCCGCCGTAGCTCACCAAAGGCAGCGCCAAACCAGTGATTGGCAAGAGGCCCACGAGCATGCCCGTGTTGATGATCACTTGCGTTGCCAACAGCGACGCGACTCCGATCGCTACCAGCCGGCCGTAGGGCTCACGCGTGGCTTGAGCCACGGCCAGACCGCGCCATGTCAAACCCAGGAACAACAGCAGCATAACGGCCCAGCCGAGCAAGCCAAAACGCTCGCCGATCACGACGGCAATTGAGTCGGTGTGAGGCTCGGGCACATCATAGACGCTGTGATCGTCAGTGGTTTCGCCAGCCATGAAGCTGCCGCTCCAGCCGCCGAGTGCGAGCACTTGCTTGGCTCGGTGCAGGTGATAGCCATCGTCGGTCGGCTTTTCGCCGGCGTGAGTTTGTTCACCCAGCGCCGTGATTCGAGATTTCTGTTCGCGGCTCATCTGCGACCAGAGCAGCGGCAGAACGGCCACCGCCACGACGACCGAAAGCGCCAAGTGACGCCGCCGCGCGCCGGCGGCAAAAAGCATCGTGAAGAGGACCGGTAAGAACACGAGCGCCGTGCCCAGGTCAGGCTCTTTGAGAATCAGCAACAACGGAACCATTACGAGTGCCAATGGAACGAACAATCCGCCGAGCTGGCGATAGCTTTCGCGATACATCAAGTAACGCGCCAGCCCCAGTACGAAAGCCAGCTTGGCAAATTCCGAAGGTTGCAGCCCGACGCCGTGGAAGCGAATCCAACGCTGCGCGCCGTTGACCGGAGGAAACCAATAGACGGCCACTAGCAACACGACAGAAACGAAGAACGCCGGATAGCTCCAGCGCGCCAGAATTCGATAATTGGGGACCGTGACGAGCAGCATCGTCGAGAAGCAAATCAGCGACCACGCCAATTGCCGCTGCAAAAGTCGGCCCATGCTACCGGCCAGTTGTTCGCTACGTCCGATTCCCAGCCAGCCGAGCAGCATCAAGCAAAAAACCAGAGCCAAGATCGACCATGGCAAACGGCGAATCCAGGCCGAGCGCTCCATCGCATTTCCCCCTCTTTTCTAGCGGTAAGGGTCGCAATTATACGCGGCAGGGGCCGGATGGCAGAGGGCGACGTCAGGGCAGGTTTCTCGTGCCAAGGTTGGAGATTTGCCAGTTCCCCGGAAATCGGCATTATTGTCCTACATTTGGCGGCTTGAGAACGCATGTTCTATTTATTCAACTCAAACTACCCAATCGACTTATGAATACTAACCGAAAAAAGCCCCGCAGTTTTCTTGTATTCCATGCTAGTCTTGGTATGTTTTCCAGAGGCTGGAGCCGTGTCAGTCCCAACGGTGGGGTCAGGCCAGCCGGTCGAACCAGTATTTCAAGGGGAGTGCGAATATCATGTTGCGAAAAAGTTTCGGAGTCCTGGTGGCCGTTACGGCTGTAACATTGGCCGCCCAACAAGCTCAGGCGGGCTGGCATCAGCACCGCGGTTACTACGGTTCCAGTGGTGGTGGTAGCTACGGTTCTAGCGGTGGTAGCTGGGGCTCGTGGGGTTCGAGTGGTGGTCGTTCGAGTTACGGTAGTTGGGGTTCGAGTGGTAGGAGCTATGGTAGCTGGGGCTCCAGCGGTGGTAGCTGGGGTTCGAGCGGTGGCTCGTGGGGCTGGAGCTATGCTGGCAGCAGCGGTGGCTCGGGCTCGAGCGGTGGTTCCAGTGGCGGTTCGAGCGGTGGCGCCTATCGAGTGATGAGCCCGTCGAATTCGGCTCCTTCGCAACCCGGAGCGCCCGGCACGACTCCTCCGGCTCCTCCGGCACCTTCAGACGAAGCTCCCGCTGCTCCGGTGCCCGGTCCGGCTCCGAGCAATACGACTTATCATCCGACCTATGGCCCGATGCGCTCTAGCGCCCTATTGTCGGTCAAGGTTCCGGCCGATGCCAAGGTGTTTGTCAACGATCGTTTGACCACCAGCACGGGCAGCGATCGCGAATATGTCTCGCGAGACTTGCAGAACGGCGCTCGTTACAACTACGAAGTGCGAGCCGAGTTTATCCGCGATGGCAAGCCGGTCTCGGAAGTCAAGACGATTCAATTGGCCGCCGGTCAAACGGCCAACCTTGAGTTCAGCGACAACACCGTCACGGCGGAAGTGGCCAATCCCGAGCCGGCCCGCACCACGCTGATCGTGCGTGTCCCGGCCGATGCCAAGCTGTACCTGAGCGGTCGCGAAACCAAGGCCACGGGTCCGGTCCGCGAGTTCACGACCACCAAGTTGCCGTCAGGTTCCGAGTGGAATACCTACGCAATTCGGGCCGTCGTCGAACAGAACGGTCGGCAAGAGGTTCGCGAGCAGACTGTCTCGCTCAAGGCCGGCGAATCGCGTGAAGTAAGTATTAGCTTCGACGATGCCGCTAGCGATCGCGTTGCCGAGAGAGCGTCGCGCTAGTCGCAGTTGTTTGCGTAACTTGATTTCTGGATTTCCAAAGCCTTCCCACTGGCACAACAGCCGGTGGGAAGGCTTTCTTATTTGGTGGCATAAAAAAAGTAACAGAGCAGAGGCCCGCCAGACTCCACGAAGTTCACGATCGCAGAATTTGTGCGCAATATTTCGCGCATAGCGTTCGTAGGCCAACGGCCGGAATTGTTTCCCTAGCAGGCAAAAACAGCCGATAATGCCAGCATGACGGCTCAGCCACAAGTTCCCGTGTCCCAGGTTCCAGCGCCCATTCAACAGCCGCGCCCAGCAGTGCGTGCCGCGCTCAGTGTGCTGATCGCCTTGCACGTGTTGGCCGTGTTCATTGGACCGTGGGCCATGCCCCCTCAGACTTCCGAACTGGCGGTGACCTTCGCGCGAGTTTTCCAACCCTATTTGGAAATCATGGGCCTGGCCAACGGTTATCGGTTCTTCGCGCCGGAGCCTGGTCCGAGTCATCTGGTGCGTTACGAAATTACCGGCGACGATGGGCGGCATGTCGAAGGGGTCTTTCCCGATCGCCAACAGCACAAGCCACGCTTGCTCTACCACCGCTATTTTATGCTCAGCGAATTCATCAATACGCTGGAAAACCCCAACGGTCCGCCGAATAACTTGCAGGCCTATTCCAAGAGTTACGCCGAGCACTTGATGCACGAGCATCAGGCCCAGCCGATCAAGCTCTTCTTGCGGCGACACTATATTCCGCGCATGAGCGAAGTGCGCGAGGGAATGAAGCTGACGGACAAGCGTCTTTACGAAGAGCATCCCTTGGTCATTCACAAACCGGACGCGCCCTGATGGTCCTCTTCAAAAGCGTGCAAACCTGGTGCGCCGACGTCGTCAAGGCTTGGAACCAGTTTTGGTTTCAGCCGACGGACCCGGCCACGCTTGGACTGGTCCGCATTTGTGCCGGAGCCATGCTGTTCTACACGCATCTGGTGTGGAGCTTGGACCTGACCGCTTTTTTCGGACCGCAGGGCTGGCTCTCCAGCGACGCCGTCCGCCAGTTGCAGGCCGACACGTACACTTGGAGTTATTTCTGGTGGCTCGAGTCTCCTGGCGCGCTGTGGGCGGCGCACATCGCCGCGCTGATTGTGTTTGCAATGTTGACAGTGGGGCTCTTCACGCGAGTCGTCTCGGTCTTGGCGTTCATCGCGACCTTGTCCTACGTGGGCCGGGTACCGGGCGCGCTGTTCGGCCTGGACCAGATCAACGTCATGCTGGCGATGTACCTGGCAGTCGGTCCGTCGGGCGCCGCGTGTTCGCTCGATCGTTGGCTGAAGAGCCGGCGCGCGGGCGTGCCCTTGCCGGTCGAGCCGAGTTGGTCGGTCAACGTGGCGATTCGACTGATTCAAATCCACATGTGCATCATCTATCTGTTCGCCGGCACGGCCAAGCTCGTTGGCCCGGCATGGTGGGACGGGACCGCGCTGTGGATGGCGATGGGAAATATGGAATATCAGTCGCTCGACATGACGTGGCTGGCTAATTGGCCGCGGCTAATCAACTTGATGACGCACGTGACCATCGTTTGGGAAGTCTTCTATTGCGCTCTCGTCTGGCCTAGATTGACCCGGCCCGTGGTTTTGCTGCTCGCGATTCCGCTTCACATGGGGATCGCCATTTGTCTGGGGATGGTCACCTTCGGGCTCGTGATGCTGATTGGCAATCTGGCGTTCGTATCGCCAACGCTCGTGAGGTCGCTGTTGACCTGGCCCCGTTCGAGCCAGGGCAGGGCAGGGGGGCGCGAATTGGGAGCCGGCGGCGGAAGTTCGTCGAAGCTACAACATCCCGCCGCCATTGCCTCACAGAAAAAACTCTAAGTTCCCGCGTCGCAGGTCGTGTAGCATACGACTCCGCGAACCTCGCTTCGCGTTGAATTGTCCCTCGTTCGGCGTATACTATCTTTTTCGCTCCAGGCGGCAGCTTTCGCCCCTGGGGTCACCCGGTTTTCAGTGACGCGGAGATTTCTCGAGTGTTCGAAACAGTTGCAATCGTCGGCGCCACCGGCGCGGTGGGCACCATCATTTGTCGTTTGCTCGAGGAGCGCAAGTTTCCTTTCAAGCGGCTGAAGTTTCTGGCGTCGGGCCGGTCCGCCGGGAAGACGATCCGGTTCGCCGGTCGCGACCACACGATCGAGGAGTTGACTCCCGCGGCGTTCGACGGCGTGGACCTGGCCATTGGCAGCACGCCCGACGAAGTCGCTCGCGATTTCGCACCCTGGGCCACCGAGCGCGGCTGCATCGTGGTCGATGAAAGCGGTTATTGGCGCATGGACCCCAACGTGCCGCTGGTCGTGCCGGAAGTCAATCCAGATGCCCTCGATCATCATAGTGGCATCATCGCCAGCCCGAACTGCTCGACAACTCAGATGGTCGTGGCCATGAAGCCGCTGCACGACGCTGCGCGAATTCGTCGCGTGATTGTCAGCACCTATCAATCCACGAGCGGCATGGGCCTGGCCGGCAGCAAGGAGCTCGATCAGTCCGTGCGTGCCCGCGTCGCGGGCGAGCCGTTCAAGCCCCAGGCATTTGCGCACAACATCGCCTTCAATCTGATTCCGCAAATTGGCTCGCAAAAAGAGCAGGGCTACACTTCGGAAGAAATGAAGATGGTCTACGAGACGCGCAAGATCATTGGTGACGACTCGATTCAAATCTGTCCGACTTGCGTGCGCGTGCCGGTGGAGAATTGCCACAGTGAAAGCATTTTGGTCGAGACCGAGAAGAAACTCACGGTCGATCAGGCCCGCAAGTTGTTCGCGGCCATGCCGGGCGTCATTGTCGTGGATGATCTGCCGGCCAAGAGCTACCCGATGCCTTCGACGTGCGACGGTCGCGACGAAGTGTTCATCGGCCGAATTCGCGAGGATCTGTCGAGCCCCAACGGCCTGGCATTTTGGTGCGTCAGCGATAACCTGCGCAAAGGTGCCGCGACCAACGCCGTGCAAATCGCGGAGTTGATCGTGCGCAAGGGTCGCCAAACGTGGAAAAATGGTGCGTGGGGCAGGGGGGAGGCGGTCGCCAGCCGCTAGTCGCGCAATCGATCGTTCCAAGTTCATGTGCGGCTAGTGACTCGCCCGGGCGACCTTCATGCGGACGTTCAAGCTGACGCTGGCCTACGACGGCTCGAATTACTCCGGTTGGCAAGCCCAACCCGGCTGCAAAACGTTGCAGGAAACGTTCGAGCGTGCGCTGACGAAAGTCACCGGCGAGACGATTCGCGTCACGGCTAGCGGCCGCACCGATGCCGGGGTGCACGCGCTGGGGCAGGTTCTCAGCCTGCGCAGCGAAACGCACCTTGTGCCCGGCATTCTGTTGAAAGCACTCAATGCCGAACTGCCGCACGACGTGGCCGTGCTCGAAGTAGTCGAAGCGGAGCCCGACTTTCATGCAACCGGCAGCGCCGTGCGCAAGCGCTATCGTTACGTCTTGCACGACGGCCCGATTCGCGATGTGTTCGCGCGACATTACATGTGGCATTTCCGTTCACAACTCGACGAAGTGGCGATGCACCTTGCGGCGCAGATACTATTGGGCACGCACGATTTCCGCAGTTTCGAAAGCAGTGGATCGCGACGCGAATCGAGCGTGCGAACCGTTTTCGAGATTGGCGTGGTGCGAGGGCAGGGGAGCCAGCGCGATCGGCTGACAGTGGAGGTCGAAGCCGATGGATTTCTCTATAACATGGTGCGTACGATCGTTGGTACGCTGGTGGAAGTGGGCAAAGGAAATTATCCGCCATCGTGGATTGCCCAGGTAGTGGCCGCTCGCGATCGCAAGGCGGCTGGCCAGACCGCGCCGCCGCAAGGTTTGATCTTGTTGCGTGTGGACTACGAATCGAAACAGAGTTAAGTCAAGGTTTCAGGCTCAAGTTTCGCATGCGGATCGCTCACATCATCACGCGACTTATTCTGGGTGGGGCGCAGGAAAACACCGTGTTGACCTGCGAGGATCTGTTGCGGATCCACGGCGACGACGTACTTCTGATCACGGGTCCGCCGTTGGGACCCGAGGGGAGCCTGGTCGAACGGGCGCGACGCAACAACGTGCCGATCGAGATTCTGCCGGCGCTTCGCCGCGAGATCCATCCGCTGCGCGACGTGGAAAGCTATTTTCAAATCAAACGCGCGCTCGAAAGGTTTCGTCCCGACGTTGTGCATACGCACAGCGGCAAGGCAGGGCTGTTAGGCCGCGTCGCGGCGCACGCGCTGCGAGTGCCGGTCGTCGTACATACGGTCCACGGCGCGCCGTTTCATCCGTATCAGAGCAGGGGGGCGCGAGCTCTGTTTCAGTACAGCGAACGCATAGCGGCCCTGCGCTGTGAC
>JAYVCO010000313.1:0-15198 GCA_043749935.1 Planctomycetia bacterium | reverse complement strand
TGCACATGCCGCTCAAGCGCCGATTGCCGCCATAGGCTCCGCGCAGCAACAAGGCGTCCATTTTCTCGCGGATGGGTCGCATCAAACGCAGCCAGCCAGGTCGCGTGAGTGTACCGTCGCGATAGCGGGCCCACAGGCGAAACAGCTCGCGAGTCGGCCGCATCAGGTCGTGTCCCAACCGCTTTGCCTGCTGGTCGGGTGTGTCGATCAGTGCTTGAAAATCCCGCTTCAAATGAGCCCAGCACCATTGCAGCCGCTTGACCGAGTAATACATCTTGGCCCGATCGCAGGTCACCACGCCGTCGAACGAATCGCCCAAATGGTCCGTCACGGCGGTGGCCTCGCGCGAGTCGCGCACGGTAAACACGCTGAAGCGGCTACCCACGAACGTCCACAACCAACTCTTGCGAGCGGCCTCTTTGGTCGCCGTTTCGTCGACCCCCACGATCGGCTCGTCGGGCAATCGCGCGACCAGCTCTTCATACGCCGGCCGCAAGGCGCACGTGGCTTGATTCTGCAATTTCACCACCCAGCCGGTCGAACATAGCTGGCCGAGCACTTGCTCCAAGAACATAGCGACTCGCGATTTCGATTGTCGAAAGCAGCCCATCAGAAGCGCGACCAGCGCTACCAGTCGTGGTCCCGCTTGACCGGCGGGCACGCCGGGCGGCAACACGGCACACGTCGTTTCGCTACAGCGGCGACACGAAAGCCGATGTCGCTGATATTCGGTGACGATCGGTTTGATCTCGGGCAGCTCCCACACCTGGTGCCGCAACGGCTCGGGGTCGCTGCCAGCCAGCTTCGCGCCGCAGCGTCGGCATTCGGTCGGCTTGAGGATCTGGATGTCGTCGCAATCGCCACTGGGCAACAGCCGCCGCTCGTGCTTCGTGTCGCCCGGCTGTCCGCCTCGTTTCTTCTTCGACTTCGGCTTGCGCGCAGGGGGCTTGGCGTGCGGATGTTGGCTGGAAGGCGGAAGCGAGGAGTTCTGCGGCGAGCGATTCACGCGCGCCTCCAGTTCCGCTATCTTGGCCAGCAACCAGCGAATAATGGCCTGCGCCTCAGGCGACTGCCGCGCGATCAATTCTTCCGTGATTTCCAGCGACATGCCCAAGGTGTCGCCGAAAACGCCCGCCGCGCGAAGACCAGTTTCTCACCCCAGGGCGTGAAGAGTTACCAATCGCAGAAGCCCGCCATCCACAAGTCCGAGAACCAGTCGTCCAGGGAATTGGCATGATTGGACGCCTGCAGGTGCTGCGTCATGGCGAGGCCGAAGACATGGTCCGCCGCCTGTACAATGTTGTTGGCCGCGGCGGTAGAGATGCTCGGCACGCCCTGATACTGGATGTAGGACACCAGCGGGAAGGAGAAAGTTTGGATGTTCGTGTAGGAGTCGGTGAGGGTCACCGGCACATTCACGAAGCCTTGCGAACCGACGGTGGCCGTCTGCTCGGTGACGGCTAGCGCTTTGTGTGTTTGGAAGGGATGTAGATTGACGTACACCTTGTTACTTCCCTCGCCAACCGGGGAGTTGCCGGTCTCGGTCACCGTCGTGGAGATGAGGTGGCTACCGTTGCTCGAGTAGGTGTGCGAGCCGGTCACAGTATAGGTGGTGCCCGACAAAGTGATGGTGCCGGCCGATGTCGTGTTGTCGCCCCAGTTGATGGTGGCCTTGAAGGCGCTGGTTGGCTCCACCGCGTTGGCATGGGTGAAGGTAGCCACCTGGAAGTTGGTCAGCGTGCTGGCCTTCGTCCGGATGGCGCCGGACACGCTGATCGCCGACTCGGCAAACGACGTCGTAGCGCTGGCGTTGTTGTTGGCTGTGTTGGGGTCGGGACTGCTGCTGCTGACCGAGACAGCGTTGCTGGTGCTGCCGTCCTCGGCGGCTTGGGCGGTGACCGATGCGGTGACAGTCCCGTTGGCAGCGATGGTTCCCAGGGAGAAGGTGACCACGCCGCCCGATACGGTGAACGTCCCCTGGCTCGTGGTGGCGGACTTGAAATTCAGGATGGAGGTAAGGGTGTCGGTGAGGGTGGTGCTGGAGGCAGAGCTGGGGCCGGCGTTAGTCACTGTAATGTTGTAAGTGACGATGTCGCCCTCGTTGCCCGAAGCTGGCCCGGAGATGCTGACCGCCAGGTCGGCGTTGGGGCTGGTGTTGACGACCGACCCGGTGACGGTGGTGCTGTTGTTGGCGGCGTTGGGATCAGGGTTCTGGGCGCTGACAGAGGATGTGTTGTTGAACGCCGTGCCGTTGGCTAGGTTGGCGGGAGCAGAGACCACCAGAGTGAAGGTATCCGCGCTGCCGGAGGCGATATTGGCGGTGGCCGTTTCGGTGGCGGTGCCGCCCGATTGGGACAGGGTGAATGGATCGGTGCCCGTGGTCTGCGTCATCGACACGAACACCGAACCGGCCGGCAGGGTATCGGACAGGACGACGCCCTGGGCGGCGTTGGGGCCGTTGTTGGTGATGGTGATGGTATACGTGGCGTTGGTGCCCGCCGTGACAGAGGATGGACCGCTGGCCGTGACGGCCATGTCGGTGGACGGCAACGGGTTGCCGATGGTGAAGTTGGCGACGGCGGTGCCCCAGTTGGCGGTGGCCTCGGTGTTGGCGAACTCGTTGGCCGCCCAGAAGCTGCCGTCGCTGGGGTCGACGTTGATGCCGCTAAGGTCGCCGGCCCGGCCGCCGGTGGTGAAGTCCTTGTAGTTGGCCTGGCCGTGCCCCGCCGGCACCAGGACGGACGCCTCCATCGTCCCGATGGCGTCGCCAGAGTTGCGGCCGGTGACGTACATCGACATGAAATCGGAGCTGGTGTCGTTGCCCGACCGCATGTAGGTCATGCCGATCTGGCCCGACGAGTTGACGTCGATGCCCGGGAAGTAAACGTAGGTGTTGTTTCCGGCGCTGACCCGGCCCTTTTCGGCCAGGGTGGGCGTGCCGCTGCTGACGTCGATTTTGTACCACTGGGCGACGTCCTGGGTCGAGCTGACCGAGACGGTGTGCGTGGCGACGAGCGTGTTATTCCACTCCGCGGCCTTGAGGATCCGCGAGTCCATGTTGTTGGTGATGACCGTGCCATTAGGGTTGAGCGGGTACACGGCGCCGGAGTACGCGGTCACCGAGAGGACGGTGTAGCCGAAGGTGGAGGCCGACGACAGGACGTTGGTCATCTTGATGACGTCGATGGAGCGGTTGCCGCCGTGCTCGGCCACCAGCCACATGGGGTCGCCGGCCACCGAGTCGTGCATGGTCGTGGGGCGGACGGAGAAGTCGTTGAGATTGTTCTGGTAGATGTTCAGCGAGGACTGAGGCACGTTATTGGCCAGGTCGGTGTTGCTGATGGAGATGACCTGGACGTGATTGGTGCCGGTGGTGCCGCTGACGCCGAACATGTTCAGCGTGAACACGAGAGAGTCGTGGTTGTAGCCGAAGTTACCGGGGTAGTCGGCATCTTCGTTCGCTTGCGTCGTGTTAACCTGGTAGAAGGTCCAGTCCACTGTGCCCAGCGAGGCCGGGTTGCTGGTCTTTGAGACGGCGATGTCGAATCGGCTGACATGCGTGTTGAAGTTGACGTCCTGGTCGACGACAACGAACCGCCCAATCTGGTCGTTATAAGACACGACGGGGTCGGAAAGGCTGGAGCCGCTGTCAGCGTGGGCGAGGCCGCCCGTGGTGAACCAGAAGGTGCTGAGCGCGGAGGTGGTGGCCGGAGTGCCGGTGGATTTATTGCCGTAGAGGGCGATAGTCTGGTTGACGGTCTCGACGTAGCTGCTGGGCCCGGCGGCGCCGTTGGTGTCGGGCGGTGTATAGCCGCCGCTCTGGTTGAAGTCGAGGGCGGTGTAGCCGTTGCCGTTATTGTTTGTCGGTGCGATGGTTACGGAAAGCATCGCGCGGTCTTCCAGGCGTTCAAGCCAGGGCCGCGTGCGCGCAGAACTGGCGGCCGCGCCGCGCTGACGCCCGCCCTTAAGCCAGGACCGTGAAAACCGATACAACCAGCTCTTCGGGGTAGAATTCATCATCGTCGACACCCCCTCCACAACAGGGACCAGATTAGGCGACCGGCCACACCAGCGGATTCGGAACAGACCCGCAACGCGACACGCTGGAACGGAACAGGCCTGCAAGAAACCTAGGTCCGGCGGAAATGGCCGCCCGGAAAGAAACCGCCCGCGTGCGCCGCGAGTATGGGGAAACCCAGGACTATTCCTCTGCGACGGGATAATGAGCCGACGTTTCCCATATGGGCTGAGCCTGGAACCGATCCAGGCTCGCAATAGCCCCGATTATAATAACGCCCCCGCCCCCCCGCGTCTAGCGCCCAGTGAATTCTTCGCAATTTTTTGCCCACGGCTCCGGTTTCTCGGTGCCCGGGGCCGGATCATGCCCCGACAAGGTGCTTTGGCGGTCCTGCTCACGCTTTGGCTTCAAAGCGCAGCGGTCTCCCAAAAAAACGTTCCTTTGATGCGCCGCTTTCAAGCCATTTTGGCGGCAACCGTTCAGGCGAGAGCGATTCTCGCAAAACGTTTGAGTTCTCGGCACTAAATTCGTGCGTCAGGAAACGTACGAGAAACCGGGACGAGCCAAACGGTGGCTCTTATCAAAGGGTCCTTTGATAGGAGTCCGAGAAAACGTTTGACTTGATGCGACTCCGACGGACGCGACGAGAAGGTCACGCGGGGGCATCTGCCTCGGGTGCTCACTGTCGCCCCTGATGCCGGCGGTGGGTTACTCGCATCGCCCCAAAAAGAAAAGGCCGCCCCGAAGAGCGGCCTGGTGATTGCAATGATCTCAGCTTCTTTTCGATCTACGCGAAACGCTTGCGGAGGCGGTAGCCGAAGAACGACGCGATTCCCAAGCCCAGCATGACAAAGGTCGAGGGCTCGGGAACGATAAATGACGTCGGGAAGACCATGCCGCTTTCTGCCGTATATCCTCCACCTGGGGTCAAGATGTCGATGGCAAATCGGGCTGTCGAAAAAGCATCTGCCGTGGCCGTTCCTCCCTGCGCAGTTGCGTCGGTGGACAGATAACCGCCCATTTCCAGTATGGTCCCCACGTTGTACGTCACCACGTTCCAAACTGTTGTGTTTGCCGCCGGTAATGAGGCGTCGTCGTGAATCGAAAGACCCGCAAACACGCCGATCCCACTCAGGTCCGCGACCGCCTGGGCACCCAGGTTGTCGGGATAGCCGGGATACTTTATCGCAGACAGTGCGTCGTGGAGCTGCATGCCGACATTAAAAGTAACCTGCGTACCTGGCGTTCCAGTGACCGTGAATGTATCGTCCCACCAAGCGTTCGCCGGGGTAAATGCCTGGTAAAGGGGGTAAGTATTGTCGACCGTGGAGTAGGCACCCAGTGAGGGTCCCGACAACGGGTTGAATTGAGCGTACGCTTTGGCATGGAAAGAACTGCCGAAGTCCACGAATGGGCCGCTTTCGACGAAAGCCAGGGGACCAGCGATTTGGCCTGAATCTTGGACGTTGAATCCCGTGTTTTGATCGTACGCGGCGACCTGTGCTCGTACATATGGCGTTGCCATTAATCTAGATGAACTTGCCGATGCCAGAAGCGCAACCGCAACGCCGGAAACAATCCGAATATTTCGCGAAGTCCACAGCACGATGAGTCTCCTCTTTTTGCGGGGCTTGTACGATTATGAGTTATGTGGCCGCAGCGTGTTGACCCGTGGGTTGGCTGAGCCGCGTGCAGTCAGTGAAAGAAAAAGGGCGCTCGCGTTCCACCACCGACGGCGGAGCGCAAGCGCCCTGTTTCTTGCGGAGACGTGCTTGGGTTGGTTTCACGAGCGTTCTCGCTTTAATTCGGTCAAGACACTTTCAGGTGGTCACGGCCCGTAGCAGCGTCGCCAAAAAACAAAAAAGGCATCGAGGGCATCTCCCACCGGCCATGACTATCGTCAACCCAAGGTGGAAGAAGGCACCGATGCCCTCTGGCAAGTCAGATAAAAAATAGAGATGGCTTAAAATCGCTGCCGTTTATTCGGCGGCTTCGTGGCTCTTGCCCTCTGCTTTTAGCAAGTGGCGAACTACAGGTGAGCGTCAGCTTGGCTGTTGGCCTTGCTGGTGTCAAGCGAATTTCCCCTCCATGCGAGGGAATTCTCCGAATAGCGGCAAACCCGGCTCTGGGGTCGGTGGCTCGGTGCTTGCGGCAGGATCGGAACTTGGTCCCGTAAACCCTTCTTTTTGCGGGGGATCGCCCCTGCGGCGCCCCCTGCCACCTAATTCACAGCCAAGCGTTTCCCAAGAACACTTCTCATGAATCAAAGTCCGAGACTGCCGTAAAATGGGACGCGAATGAGACTAACTTGGCGATGTTCTGCCCAAATTAAATCGTCGCCCATTATAATCGTAAGGGGCTCAAGAACGATCTTGAGCGATGGCATCCGGTATCAGAGTCACAATAGGAAGTCGTTTGCCGACGGTGCTTGGCGATCTATCTTCGAAAGGGTTCGATGGATGTCTATTCGAGTACGCTGGCTTCTTTGCTGTGCATTGTCGGTCCTGCTGCCAGCCTGCGTCGAGTCGGAGCATCCGCTATCGGATCCGCTGAAGTCGCAGCAGGATTCTCGGCTGTATGGCGTCTGGCGCAAGACCAACGAGGATGGCACCGTAGAGTACCTACCCGTGGGGCGCGAAGTCTCTGAGCCGTTGGACCCTGGTCGTAGCGAACCCGAGCCAGGAGTGATGCGCTATTGGTCTGTCAAACAGTCGACGAAGTCACACGTCGTTGAGAATCCAACTAGCGCCCAGTTCACCTGCACGAAGATTGGTGAACAGGATTTCGCGAGTTGGGTTTCCCCACCTAATCCGTCGACGCACAAGTCGAGGACCTACTTCTTGCTGAAATACCGTATTGACGACAACGAATTGGCTGTCTGGCTCCAAGACCCCGAGGCGACCGCCCGAGCGATCGAGGCGGGCAAACTCAAGGGAGTGGTCAAGCGCAAAAAAGCGCCGGGCGCATCCGACGCCGGGTCCATCGAAGAGCTGCGAATGACCGACTCGACGGAGGCGCTGGTACGGTTTCTGGGCGCTGGAGGCGCCGCGGACTGTTTTCCCGATGGGAACAAATCGATTTACAGTCGGGTCCGTTGACAGGTGGGATCCGACCGACCAAACGTCTCGATTTCCGCGGTGCGGACTCGACGCCGGGCATGGCTAGCGGGTTCGTCCAGCGGGGTTGGCTCAATCGTGCCCCGCGACAGACCTGGGCGTCAAGAAAGCTTCTGCCGGATGGCTGGCGGGCCGGTCGATGACGGGGTGACACCGCCGGAGCCGATCAAGCTGATCTCAAGAACTCTGCCGGTGTGCCAACTGCATACGCTGCGATGCAGGCCGCTGGACCGCCACAAATGATCACCGATTGTCCGGTTTGTGTGTCAAGCGGTCGCACCCGCCGAAACCGAACGGCTAGGCGCAGCCTGTCCAGGCTGGGATTCGTTCCGGCCAAAGACTTCCCGGATACCATCACCCACGATACGATCACTAATATTGCTAGCTTGGCCAAACCGGGACCCTATTCAGCTTAGTGAAAAAACGGTTTCATGCTGGTCGACTCCCGCCGCGCCGAGAACCAGAATGAAGGTCCATTTCGGCCGGCGCAATTCGCCCTACAGGACTTCGCGCCTATGTCTACGATCCGCCAGGCGTATCACTCCCATAGGACGCCTGAGAACGACGTTCCTCCATGGTTGAAAGAGGCGAAGGCGGCCGTGCAAGATCTGGCCGTGCCGAACCCGGTCATCTATTGGGCCGACTTGCTGATGACGCTTGGAGTGGGCTATGGTTGCGCCCTAGGATTTCTCGACCTGCCGGGCATTTCGTGGCAGCGCACGCTGTGCTTCATCGTGGCGATCTTCGCGATCTTTCGCGCATCATCCTTCGTGCACGAGATCGTCCACATGCGCAGCGGGCGCCTTCGTTCGTTCCAGATTGCGTGGGATCTGCTGTGCGGCATCCCTCTACTGTTTCCCTCGTTTGCCTACGCCCATCATTTGGATCATCACCGGTGCGATAGCTATGGCACCGATCGCGACGGCGAGTACCTCCCTTTCGGCGTCGATCCACCGCGCACAATCGGTTACTTTCTGCTGCTCGAGGTCGTGTGGCCCTTCCTGGTCGTGTTGCGCTTCCTGATTCTAACGCCGCTTTCGTTCGTCTGTCCTCCGTTTCGGCCGTGGCTACTCGAGCATTTCTCGTCGTTCGGCATCGTCAACTTCCGACATCGGCTGGCGATCACATCGAGCACTCCGCTCCGTTACTGGACCTTTCTCGACTTGGCCTGCTGCCTGCGAGTGTGGTTTCCGTTCGTGCTCGTTGGACTAGGGATCTTTGCATGGACGCGGGTGGCGCTCATGTTTTTGCTGGCCGCATCCGTGCTGTCACTCAACTTCATTCGCACCCTGTGCCTGCATCATTATCTGAGCGAGGAGGGTCAGCTTAGCTACCTGGGTCAATTGCAGGATTCGATCACGCTGCCCGGCAACCTGATCTTTACGGAACTCTTTGTGCCACTCGGCCTACGCTATCATGCGCTACACCACCTATTCCCTCAATTGCCCTATCACGCTTTGGGGCGGGCACATCGCCGGCTGATAAGAGAATTGCCGGCCGGCTCCGACTACCACCAGACGGTGCGTTCCGGCATCGGCGCGGTATTCGCACAGTTCTGGAAGAACACCTGGAACAAGCCAAGGCAGGCCCGCGACGACAGCAACCTGCGCCCTCCCGTCGACGCGCCGAGGGAAACTCGCTAGTGCACTGCCGCAGAAATCAGCACATTCGTGGACAAAATGTCGGCTGAGCGAACTCTCTGGCACCCGACTTTCATTCAGGCACACTTTGAGTCTCGCCATGCACCATTTTGCAGTTGCGATCTGCGTTGTTTCCCTGGTCGCCGTGACCTTCTTGCCACAACCGAACTGTGCCGCGACAACTGTCCCGCGCGAACGTCGTGTGCTCTACAACCTCGACGGCGACTCGTGCATGACGCGCCGTGCCGACAGCAAAGGTCCTGTGTCGATCCGCGCGGAGGACCTGCGGCAACTTGTCCGCGAAGTCGCCTACGAAGGAAGCCGGGTCGACACGGTGCTGGTTTGTGTCAACGCCCAAGTCATGTACTATCCGACCAAGGTTGGCACTCTGCGCGGCGCCACCTCGACACCTGAAGAACGGGCCAAATGGTCCGTGGCGGAACAGCAGCGATTCGAAAACATGCAGCGGTTCTTTGCCGCTGGAATCGATCCCTATGCAGTGATCTTGGGGGAAGCCAGAAAACAGGGACGCGAGGCGCTTATCTCGTTTCGGGTCAACGACGCACACGGCAACGATTTTCTGCGTACGCAATTCTGGATCGACCATGCTGACTGCCGACTCGCTAGCGGAGCGCTCGACATTGGCCGGGACGAAGTGCGCGATTACGTGTACGCGCTCGTTGAGGAGGCCGCGCGCCGCTACGACTGCGACGGACTGGAACTGGACTTTAACCGCTTTCCAAACTTCTTCTCAGCGGGCACGACCGACGAGCGGGTGGCAAAGATGAATACCCTGGTCCAGCGCATACGCCGATTGCTGGATGAGATCGGGAACCAGCGCGGCCGGCGGTTGGTGCTGGCCGCGCGCGTGCCATCGAACTTCGGCCGCACGCCGCCCAGTTATTCCAGCAGCTGCGAGTTGGGCTGTGACGTGGTCGCCTGGGCCAAAAACGGCTGGCTCGATGTTCTCACGGTGTCGGAATTCCTCTGGGAGCGCTACGACCTGCCGATCAAGCCCTGGAAAGAACTGATCGGAAATATCCCGATTTACGGTGGCATCGAGTGCACCGAAGGACCAAAGAAGGGACAGTACCTCACTGCCGACAAGTACCAAAGGGCGGCCGAACGGCTGCGACGTGACGGGGCCGACGGCATCTACCTGTTCAATTTCTTTACCACGCGCGAATACGACGCCGACGCTTGGGAGCCGCCGTTCCAAGTGCTCAAGGTCTTGGGCAGCACGAACCAGTGATTGCTGCACTTCACATAATCGCCCCGACGGGTTGGGTCCGAGTGAACCGGGTGTCAAGAAAAGCCTGCCGGCCTGCTACCGTTGCGACTCGATCAGCTCCGGATGCTTGGCTCGCACATTGCAGGCCTTGGGAATGGCATGGTCTTGAATATAGGGCAGACCCGGGAACTTCAGCGCGAAATCTTGATGCAGCTCTTCGGCCGGATAAAAGGCCGTGAGCGGCGCAAGACGGGTCACGATGCGTCGATGGTAGACCCTCTTTTCCCGCAATTGCTGGATTTTTGTTTCGGCGGCGTTCTGCTGTTCGTCGTTGGCAAAAAAAATCGCCGAGCGATATTGTCGCCCCACGTCGCCCTCGCCTTGCCGGTTCCACTGAGTCGGATCATGGGCGTCGAAGAATACGTCCAACAACTGATCGTAGTTGATCTTCGTCGAATCGTAGGTCACGCGCACCGCCTCAGTGTGATTGGTGGCTCCGCGATGAACTTTCTCGTAGGTGGCCGTCGCCTTGGTCCCGCCGCAATACCCGCTTTCAACATTGACCACGCCCTTCAGCTGTTTGAACACCAGTTCGGTGCACCAAAAGCAACCTCCGGCGAAGACCGCGGTGCGAATTTTCTCGACGCCGGTGACCGATTGTGAAGCAGAATCCGGGCGCGTCTCCGCGCGCGAACCAGATGGCCAACCGAGCAGACCAACCGGCAGTATTATCAGTATCACAAGCCAGGCACGCATTCAGAACCTCCATCGCAAACAGATTTTGCTGCAAGGTCCTTCTCTGCTCTTCCGATAGGGTTTTAGTCTACCGCCGTTCCGCCACGAATGCCACAGTGAGCAGATCTAGGCGTCCCAACAGTGCGTTGGTCGCGGTCGGCTTGGCATGAGGAGTCAACGATGCGGGATTGACGGTGGACCCATTGGACACCCTCACGCGTTTCTGACCGCGCCCAAAGTAACATCAATCCGTTGACTGACGACCTTGGCACGCTCGGAGAAGCGCCAGATGGGCCACGCTCAGCCCGGTAAACTTTTTGCTCCAACTTTAGAACGTCTGCACGCTGACCCCCAGCTTCCGTATGATCTCTGCCATGGCTGTGCCAGAGTCATGCCGCCGCAGCGCAAACGCGATCTGTTCCTTCGCAAATTGCTTCTTGCCCATCGATCCCACTCCTCCTGTTTGAAATGTCAGATTCCGAAAAATCTAACACCCCTCGCGGGTCAGGAAATGGGAGGAAGGTCAGCAAAGACCGAGCCGACGCCGCTACTCGCGAACTTCTTAATCGTGTTATTGCCGAGGTTCGCTGCATGGAGGATATCGGTGCGGCTGGTCGCGATACCCAGTCCTTCGGGCAGAAGCCCAGTGACCGGCGTGAACATTAGACGTGATTTGATACTGCGAGTCTGGTGTCGCATTAGCATTCCTTCCCTTCGTTTTTTAAACGGTTGGTAAGCAGGCAAAGAAATAGGAAGCTCTCGTTCCACCATCAAGGGCGGAGCGCAAGTCTCCTGTTTCTTGATCGAGTCGCGTTGTGGCGGTCACTAGCGTTCTCCTCCTTGCGGATTAACGGCCGACATTTCCCATTTAGAACGAGTCCTCTCGGTCGCGCGAACCCGACCATTTTCACTAGCCCAGCTGACAGCCATATCCCGAGCAGATTTGCTGTCCTGTACTTTGCTTAATTCAAGCGTGATTCCTGGCATATCTAATGGCGGCGCAATAGCTATCGACGCGAATGGCAGTAATTCATAACTGCCCGATGCCATCCCGTTCTTCCCGTTCCTTGATCTTTTACAGGAGGATCAACGATTGAGTAGCACTGTGTTTGTTGTGGGCAGCCTGTCACTGGTTGTCACGTTGTTGGTCCTGGCGCTGGTGCGCGAAGTGCGTTTGCGCCGAGCGATCCAGCAATTGCTTGCCAGGCTTTTGGCCCATTGGAGGAAACGCCATGCCGAAGATCACTTGCCTTAGCGCGATACCGCTGTGGCTTCTGGTGACGACGCTGCTTGGCTGCGGGACACCGGATGCTCGGCTGGTCGACCTGTCCGAACGCAGTCTGGCGCGGCAGGCCGAACAGAACCAACTGGTCGTCAGGCAAAGCACGGAAGTCGCCCAAGCAACCCATCAGCTGATCGAGGCGGATGCCAAGTCGAGGCAGGAGCTGATCACGGCTCAGACCCGATTGCAGCAAGATATGCAATCCGAGCGATGCGCGCTTGATCGCCAACATCAGGATTTAGAGACTGAGCGCAAACAGCTGGCCGCGCAGCGCCAACGCGATCCGATCCTGGCCGCCGCGATTCTACAAGCCGCGATGTTGTTGGCATGTATCCTGCCCCTCGTGTTGTGCTTTTTCGTATTGCACGTCCTGAGGCGAGAAACAGCCAACGAGGCCTTTAGCGAGTTGCTAATCCAGGAATTCGTGGATCCGCAGTTATTGCTCGAAGACAGAAGCCGGCGAGCCAACTCCAGCCTGCCAATCAAATCTGCGCAAGTGGCCCTGCCACACGATCCTGCCGTATGAGTGCCATGCTGGACTGTCATTACGTGCGAAGTGTTTCTTTTTCGAGGAGGAGGTGTTGTTTGTCGCACATCGTTCAAATTCAGACCCAAATTCGTGACCCAGTGGGCGTGCAAGCCGCCTGCCGGCGGTTGGACCTGCCCCAGCCGATTGAGCAAACTGTGAGGCTGTTTTCCGGCGAAGAAACCGGGCTGGCCGTCCAGCTCACCGGTTGGCGCTATCCTGTCGTCTGCGATACGGCCAACGGCCAGATCAAGTTTGACAACTACGGCGGCGCTTGGGGCGATCAGGCCAGGCTCGATCAGTTCCTACAGGCTTACGCCACCGAAAAAGCCAAGCTCGAAGCTCGCAAGCAGGGTCACAGTGTCACCGAACAGACTCTGACCGATGGCTCGATCAAGCTGACGATCCAGGTCAGCGGAGGTGCGGCATGAAAACAATTGAAATCACCATCGCCCCGGACGGTCAGACGAACGTGGAAACAAAGGGCTTCGCCGGTGAATCGTGTCGGGCTGCCAGCCGGTTTATCGAAGAGGCGATTGGCAGGCGAGTTGTAGAAACACTGACGGCTGAATTTCATCAGACGCAAGTTGGCCAAACCACGAATCAGCAGCGTGCTTGAGCGCGCAGCAGCGTTTGCGGCGCACCCTCCCTGAATCAGCAAGGAGCGACCCTTTGGCCGATTATTACTTGGAGTTTTCGCAGGTCCTCTCGCATCTCGGCGACGAAGAGTTGGACTGGATCCGCCAACAATTGGAAATCGTCTATGTGTTTGGCAACCAAGAATTCACGCTTGGCAATTTGCCTCCTGACCTGGAAGCTGCTTATGCCGCGTGGTCGGGGTACCGATTTTATCGAGATTTCGACGAAGATGTGCCCGATGCCGAAGAAGCTGGGTTCTGTTTCGAGATCGATGATCGAGAAGATGCGGAACATGGCCGCCATCTTTGGGTCTATGCTCAGGAGCACGGCGAACTGGGTCCATTGGCCCATCTCGTGCAGCGTTTTCTCAGCCGCTTCCGGCCCGACCAGTCCTGGTCAGTGACCTACGCTTCGACCTGCTCGAAGCCGCGTCTCGACTCCTTTGGCGGTGGGGCCGTTTTCGTGACCGCTCGCGAGATCAAGTTTGATAGCGCTTGGTATTTCATCGAGCGCGAACAAGCCGCCTTCTGCGGGTCACGCTGACTCCGCACTTCTTTCTCGACCTTGCGATGCCTTGCGGCGCATCACGTCTCCAAACCAACTCAACGCATGAGTGGTTCTCTTTCACCCATTTATCTATCAGGAACTCGAAATGACTCTCCGTGAACGTCTGTTGGAACTGGTGAGCGCGTGTTTCACCGGTATCTGGGTGCAATCGCACGAGCACGACGATGCACTCGTGGAGATTGCCCAGTTGTGCCGCGAGCAAGACTGGAAACTGGCCACCTGGGACCTGAGCCAAGGACTCTCCGTAGCTGGCCAGACAAGCGAGTTAGATACTGCCGCGGGCAGCCAAGACCCACTGGCTGCACTGCGGGCCCTTCCGGCTTTGGCCGATTCATCCGGCTCAGCCATCCTCGTGTTGACCAACTTCCACCGCGTGTTGCAAAGCGCCGAGATCGTGCAAACCATGGCCCATCAGCTTTCGGCCGGCAAACAGACCCGCACGTTCTTGATCGTGTTGTCCCCCATCGTGCAAATCCCGGTCGAACTCGAAAAGCTGTTCATCGTCGTGGAGCACGAGCTTCCCGCGCGCGAACAACTGCAGGAACTCGCGCGAGGGGTCGCTACCGAAGCGGGCGAACTGCCAGGCGGACCGCAGCTCGAAGCGGTTCTCGATGCGGCGGCCGGATTGACCCGCTATGAGGCCGAAAGTGCCTTTAGCCTGTCGCTGGTGCGCCATGGACAACTGACGCCCGAATGTCTGTGGGAGATCAAAACGGGCATGCTCCGCAAAAGTGGTTTGATGCAGTTGCACCGGGGCGGCGAATCGTTCGACCAGTTGGGCGGTCTGGATGCTCTCAAGGCTTTTTGTCGCCGAGCGCTACGAACGGGTGTTCCTCGCCGGGTGGATGTTCGCCCGCGGGGCTTGCTCTTACTGGGTGTCCCTGGGGTTGGCAAAAGCGCACTCGCCAAAGCCCTGGGTAACGAAATGGGCCGACCGACACTCACGCTCGACGTCGGTAGTCTGATGGCGGGCCTGGTCGGGCAAACGGAGTCCAATATCCGCCAGGCACTGCAAATCGCCGATGCCATGGCGCCCTGCATCTTGTTCTTGGACGAAGTTGAAAAAGGACTAAGCGGTGCGGCCAGCTCTGGTCAGACCGACAGCGGCGTGACGGCCCGTCTGTTTGGCACGTTTTTGTCGTGGCTCAACGACCATACGAGCGACGTCTTTACGATCGCCACCTGCAACGACATCTCCAAGTTGCCGCCCGAGTTTTCGCGGAGCGAACGGTTCGATGCGATTTATTTTCTGGATCTGCCCGAGCGGCTTGAAAAAGACACGATCTGGCGACTTTATCGAGAGCGATTCGAGCTCGATGCGGCCCAACCGCTGCCCGAAGACACCTCGTGGACCGGCGCTGAAATTCGTGCCTGCTGTCGGCTAGCGGCACTTTTGGATCTGCCGCTTGCGGAAGCGGCCCGCAACATCGTGCCAATTGCCGTG
>JAYVCO010000312.1:0-11303 GCA_043749935.1 Planctomycetia bacterium | reverse complement strand
GGCCGCCAGGTCCGCCAGGAGCGCCATGCCGATGTTCGTCGGGCTGGTGCGCGACGCGACGGCCAGGCCCGGATTCTGCTGGATATTGTCAGGTGGCAGCCAATTGTCCTTCTCCGTGACGAACTCTTCGAAGTACCGCCACGTTTTTCGCGATAGCTTTTCGAGAAAATGATGTTGGCTTTCCGAAAGTCGCACCTTGGGTTTGGGAATCGGCTGGCTTAGCCACCAGGCGACCAGGGGCGAGGCAAACCACACAACGAGCCAGGGCACGGCATAAGGGAGCACTTGGGGCTGATAAACGCTGGCTGCAAAAAACGATACGGTGGCCATTGCGGGGGCGAAGGCCATCAAGCGAATCGTCGATGCCAGCGTGCCAGTGGCGCCTCGCTCTGAGTCGCTGGCGGTCTTCCATTCGAGCAGCCGTCGCTTGGACCACGCCATGCGGAAAAGCGTGCGCAGGATCGCGTCACCACAACTGTATGCTTCGTACGGCAAGAAAGTGAGCGAGAGCGCGTTCTGCGCCAGGGGCCGACCGAGCGATTGCAGCGTGACGCGCAGATGCATCCGCAACGGCAAATCTACTGGTTTGTGAAGCAGGTCTGTCATCATGCCGATTACGATCGGCAGCAGGACCACGCTGGCCAAGAAAACTAGCGACGCCCCTGCGATGATCGGCGAGGCGAACCAGGAGATAAGCAGGACTAACAGCATGCATATCGGCACTAAGCTACGGCGCAGGTTGTCGAAAATCTTCCACCGCGACAAGGCCGATATCGGGTTCCTGATGCGCTGGCCAGACCGACCGCGGACCCAAGGGAGCAGCCATCCGGCAATCTGCCAGTCGCCCCGCATCCAGCGATGCCGGCGGGCCATGTCGACCGCGCAGCGCGAAGGGTGCTCTTCGTAGAGCGTCACATCGCTCAGCAAGGCCGAGCGGCAGTAGGCTCCCTCGATCAAGTCGTGGCTCAAAATCGCATTGTCGGGAAAATCACCGCACCGGAGCTCGAAGGAAGCGACATCGTAGATTCCTTTGCCGATGAACGAGCCTTCGCCGAACAAATCCTGATAGACATCGGATACGACGCGAGTGTAGGGATCGACCCCCGGATCGTCGGAATATAGTTCGACGAAGCGCGAACGTTCGGCGGTGGGCAGACTCACGCCGACACGCGGCTGTAGAATGGTATAGCCATCGGTGACTCGCCCTGTCTGCTCATCGTAGACCGGCCGGTTGAGCCGATGTGCCAGCGTGCCAACCATGAGGCGGGCCGCGTCGCGCGGCAACTGCGTGTCGGTATCGAGAGTGATGATATATCGCACGTTCGAGAGTATCTGGGTCTGTCCCGCAATCTCGGCAAAATGATTGCCTGCGCCGAGGAGCATGGCATTCAGATCGGCGAGCTTGCCACGCTTGCGTTCGTAGCCCATCCAGACGCCTTCCCGATCGTTCCAGCGGCGTGCCCGATGAAAGAGATAAAAAATATCGGAGCGAGTTGCCGCGTATTTCTCGTTCAATCGCTCGACGCCTTCGCACGCCAAGCGCACCAGTTCCGCATCGCCGGGCAGCGTCTCTGTCGCGGCATCGACAAAGTCCGTTAGTAGGGCAAAGTGCAAGCAGGCGTCGCGATTAGCCAGGTAGCGTACTTCCAGTCCGTCGAGCAGATGTTCGATGCTGGCGGCGCTGGTAAGCATGGTGGGGGCCGCCACCAAAGTACGATGCTCGGGCGGGATACCTCCCTCGAAATTCATGCGCGGCAGCGATTGTGGACTGAGGAGTTGAGTCGCCAGCCAGTTGACCAGCCCGACTCCTAAGTTCGAGGCACCGACGAGCGCCGCCGGCGCCAACAGCAACAAGACAGGCCAGCCCACACCAAGCTGCTGTGACCAGCGCAAGAAGATGAACGTGGCGGCCAGCGTCACGAGACCTAGGCCAGAGAGATAGAAAGTCAACGGAATCTGGCGCCGCAGCTTGTCGAGCAAAACGACCGGCGAGAGCCGCATTTCAGCGAACTGCTCCAGCACCGGACGGCCTCGATCGACCAGGAAGTAACCGACGTGTGCCGCGCGATCCTCAGGCGCTTCGCGGGCATGATTCTCGGCCAGCTGCACCGCCTTGCGCGCCACATCGTACTCAGTGAGCTGGCTCCGCCGAGCGATGCCTTCGACTGCATGCCGGTAGCGGTCGCGAGTGGCAAAGTCCATTTGGGAATAGACGCCCGCCGGATCACCTGCTAGCGTCTGCTCGACCAGGCTATGTTCGCCGACGAACTGCCGCCAATCGCTGGAGTTCAGAAAGCGAAGGCTATTAATGCTGTTGCCGATCGAAACCTGGTCAGCGGCCTGTGCCTGGCCTTCGGTGCGCACCAGTTCTTCGGTTGTCATTCCTTGATCGGCCAGGCGATGTTCGAGCCAGCTATTAGCGAAGGCGAAGTTTGGGTTCTGCCCTTGCAAATGGCGGGTCAACTCGGCCAAGAACGCGCCCGATAGGGGTGGGTTAGCGCGGGCCATGTCAGCCAGCACCAGGATCAGGTCGGTCGGCGTTTGCTCCACGACACGGACCATGCGTTCGGCCCAATCGCTCGCCATGTCGCGGTCGCGGCGTGCCGAAGCAATTCGAACCGCGACTCGACGTAAATTCTCGATCAGCGCCAGCCGCAGCATCAGCGGCAGCGCCCAAAGTTCGCCGAGCGTGAGCGGCTCGACCGACTGATACGACGTGACGAAGCCGTTGAGGCTGGCCGCATCGACACGCCCATCGACGTGAGCGATCAATTCGAGGGCGATGCCATAGGCCCGCGGATAGCTGGCGGCGGGACCGCTTGCCAGTCGCGGCAATTCGCGACTGTAGGAGGGAGGAAGCAGACGCCGGATGGCACGGATTTGTTCTTCGACCAGGTAGAAATTGTCGAGTAGCCATTCGGCCGCGGGCTCGATGCGGCGGCTTTGATCGGCCGCCGCGGTCACGAGATCATACGTTTCGATCAGCACTCGCTCGTTGTCTTCGAGCCGGGGTAAGAGCTTATCGCTTGCCCGCCCGACGGCCAGACGGTGTGAGGCAGCGATTAACTTCGCGTGCCTTTCGAGCTGGTCGATGCTGAACAGTTCCGCCCTTAGCGGCATTTCGTCAGGATGCGCGGCCAGAGAGGCTTCCCGAGCGGCGTTCTGTCGCTGGGATATCAGCCGAAGCAGTTTTTCCGAGAGATTCGGAACATGCACTAAACCTCCATTGCTCCAGCGCCGTCGAATGCGGCAAGAGCGCAAAGAGTTGAGTATAGTGCGAATCGGCCGCCTCGGGAACCTCGGTCGGCCACTTTCGCCGTGTTTGCATATCGCATCGTTGTTGCAGTCCGTGTCGGGTAGACGTTTGGAAAGCATGATCCGTGTTCCCGCGCCACTCGCTATATCTGGCGCATCCGTCAGTGCGAATTGCCGCGGACTGCGAGCAGAAACGCCCTTAATATCGGCACTCTCTGCATCCGAACGTCCCGGCACGATGCTATTGTTTCGCTGAGTTCTCTCTTTCGCATGTGTGCATGACTGCGCCGGAAATGACAATTCCTTATTCTGCTTATTCAAGGTCGAGTAGCTATGCCAATGCTGTGTGAACCGAGTCCAGCACCGGCCGATCGCTCGCCGCGGCCTGTGACTGTGGAACTCATCACGGGTCGTACAATGCCGGCCGATTTGCTCGACCGCGCAGAGACACTCGAAGCCGGCAGTCCGTTTGGGCGTGCTGCGTGGTGGGATAGTTGGTGGCGCCATCTGCGACCAAAGGGCAGCGAGCTCTTCTTGCTGAAAGTGTCAGTCGGCGACGAACTGATTGGCCTTGCCCCTTGGTACACTCGGCGCATATTTGGTTTTGGCAGAGTGGTGCGATTCTTGGGAGATGGCCGTGCCTGTTCCGATTATGCGACCGTGGCCGCCCATCCGGCACACCGGGTGCAAGTCTGGCGCGAAATCACGAACTGGGTCGCCGCCGAGGCGGGAAAAAGCTGGGACATGTTTATTCTTGAGGGCGTGTCGGCAGCCGACGAAGCTCTTGAGAGCATCAGTCAGCAATTGAGCCATCAGGGAATCCTCCTGCATCAGCGGACCGTGGCCAACACTTGGCGGTTGACGCTGCCCGAAACGTGGGAAGAGTATGTCGATCTCTTTTCCAAACAACATCGCAATCGATTGCGCCGGACGGCGCGACAAATGTTTGAGTCTGGGCGCGCGGTCCTTCGCCGCGCTGAAAACGATGCGGACTTGGAGCGCGGGTTCGAGATCCAATGTCGTTTGCACCAAATGCGGAGAAAAAGCCTGGGCGATGAGGGTTGTTTCACAGAGCCAAGGTTCGCGGCATTCTTGCAAGAGGCCACGCAACGCTTTTTGAAACTCGGCTCCTTACGCCTGCAATGGACCGAAGTCGATGGCGAACCAGTGGCCTTTGACTGCGGATTCAACGACCGACACGGCGTGTACGTCTATCAAACGGGCTTCGACCCTACGAACTCGGATCTTAGCCCAGGCCGGCTCCATTTTCAGGCGTCGATCACGAGAGCAATCCAGGATGGTCATCGGTTCTTTGATTTTCTTCGTGGTGATGAGCCGTACAAGGCCCATTTTCGCGCGCAGCCGATCGGTGTCTTGGAGACGCGTCTGATTGCCCCACGCATGTTTCCCTCGCTCGGACACCGTTTATGGAGAGCCCAGCGGGAAGTGAAATCCCGAATGCGCGCGCTGCAGAACAAGCGAGTGCGATTGGAGCCGCCCGTAAACGTTGCCGAGAATTCGACGGCGGACCTAGGCGTTGGCCAATCGCTTGCGAATCTCGAAATTACCGCTCTCGCTCAACGAGCGCGATCGGCTGGAGCCAGTAAAACCCGTTGGAGCAGTTTCACCGACGCATGCGCTCGCTTTAGTATCGGTTCCGCGGTCACAGGGGTGACATATCGGGCGGCCCGTCGCATTGGGAACCTTGAAGTTATCAATCTTGTCAGTGTGAAGCTGGCCAATCTTTCGCCCGCACCGCCGCTTACTGACGGACTTGAGTATCGCTGGCTGGGGGCCGACGAAGTTCGCGCTTATGCGGCGGATCCTGCCAATGACCTGGACGCGTCCATGGCCTGGCGCCTTGAGAGTGGGCGTAACTATTGTGGTGCAGTCTTTGATGGTTCGAGATTGGCAAACTATAGCTGGTATGCCCTCGGTTCGATTGAGCCAGAGCACAGTCTGGGCGTCGGACTTTCGTTTCCCGCGGACACGGTGTACTTGTACAAGGCGTACACTCACCCCCATTATCGCGGGCGACGGATACACCACTCTGCCATCGGCTGCGCGGCGCAATTCTTCTCCCCGCGCGGCATTTCGCAACTGATTGCTGTGATTGAATACGCGAACTGGGCTTCCTTGCGCAGCCATGAAAGGGTTGGCTGCCGCCGCGTCGGTCGGATTATTAGGTTCGGTCGCCCACCATTTCGGTTCCAGCACTACCCGCGGCAGGCAGTGAAATTGGGTTTGCTATCCCGTGCAGCGATTGAGCGACCTGAATAGCATCTGACGCCAACAATTCGATCGCGGTTCGAACCGGTTGCTGCAACAGCCAGTAGAGCTGTCGTTTGCCGAAGCGTTTGGGCGAGTATCTCTTCGAGATGATCACCTTCCTGGGTTCGCGTGTGCTGCTGGAGCGTAGGCGTAGCCGCAACGGAGACAGCACAATCGGCGGCGAACTGAGTGAGGGTCTAGTCTTCGAAGGTCGAAAGAATGACGGCTGTCGCAGCGCCAAGTTCGCCGAGCTTTCATTGCGCAATCGCGTCTTGTTGTAGCGACGCCATGTCCTCTCTTGATCGCGATACCAGTAGCGATTATCGGCGCCATTTCATTGTCGGCACGCCGTGGCATCATCATTAAAGACCCAGCGGTTCTGGAGAAGATCGACACAACGCACGGCCATCTTCGACAAAACTGGAACTCTGACCTACGGTGAGCCGAAGCTGATCGAGCTGCTACCGGTCGCGGGATACACTGAAGAATATCTGTTGCAGATTGTCGCCAGCATCGAACGGTACTCGAAGCACCCTCTGTCGGGAGCAATCCTGGAAGCCGCCGAAGCGCGTCGACTCGTCTTGCACGAGGCCACCGAGGTGGGTGAGCGGCCTGGGGAAGGCCTCCAGGGCGCTGTCGGTGGACGTCGGGTCCAGATCACCAGCCGTAATAGGCTGCTGATGCAACTTCCCGACTTGAGCCAAGTATTGCAGCCAGTTAGCGGCGGTTTGGAATGCGCCGTTCTGATCGACGAACGCTATGCGGGCATGTTGCTTTTTCGTGACGAGCCTCGGGCAGGGGGGGCATTTCGTGCGACATTTGGCACCCAAACACCACTTCGATCGCGTGATGCTGGTTTCGGGTGATCGAGAATCCGAAGTCCGCTACCTGGCTGAGAAGGTGGGAATTCAGGAAGTGCATTTCCGTCAGAGCCCGGAACAGAAGGTGGAGCTCGTCCGCGCCGAGACCAAACTGGCCCCAACAGTTTTCATGGGAGACGGAATTAACGACGCGCCGGCCTTGACTGCGGCGACCGTTGGCATCGCGTTCGGTCAGAACAGCGAAATTACCTCCGAAGCGGCCGGGGCCGTCATCCTGGACAGCTCGCTGCAAAAAGTTGACGAATTCCTGCACATCAGCAGGCGAATGCGTTCCATCGCGTTGCAAAGCGCTATTGGGGGGGATGGGCTTGAGCATTGCCGGCACGTTCTTCGCCGCGTTTGGCCTTCTTTCGCCGGTTGCCGGCGCGATCGCTCAAGAAGTCATCGACGTGATCGCTGTTCTCAATGCATTGCGGGTTGCCATCCCACCGCGCGAGCTGACGGATTTCGATTAAAGGCCGCTGCAATCAAAGCAAGCCGTCAGCCTTTGTTTGCGAATGCTGAGCCGGGTCGATTCGATCGTCCAGTCCTTGGAAGCCCATATCCAATCAATTTATGGCCAATTGTTGCAATCGTGTGTGCAGATTGTGAGAAACTGCGCTGCACGATCATTTGGATTTCACCGACCCTGACAAATTGCGGAATGGCTCGAACCACGCTAGAAATACAGCCAGCCTTACTCGTGTATATCCATTTTTACAGAGACCATCGAATGAACATGCGATGTTTGGCAAATGCTTTGATAGTCGGACTCGGATTCTGCGTGACGTCGCTGGCCCAGGGTGCTCCGCCCACTTCCGATCCGAACGCCCCGGTGGACGGCAGCCCGGCGGTGCGGCCCAGCGCGGCGCGAAAGCTACCGGGTGTGCAAGCGGATGGCCACGTTCTTCTGCCCACACAGTGGTCGCTGAGGCCCGCTGGAGAGCAGGTTCGCCTGGGCGACTTTCCCGTCAACATCGCCTTGCACCCGACGGAGAGCTGGGCTGCGATCCTGCACTCAGGCTATGCGGAGCACGAAGTTGTCGTGGTGCGATTGGATACGAAAGTCGTGATCTCCCGCGTCGTGCTGCCCCAAACCTTCTATGGCCTGTGCTTCAATACCGCGGGCAAACAGCTCTTTGTCAGTGGCGCCGAACATTCCCTAGTGCATCGATTCGATTTCGCCGCGGGTTATCTCACGAATCGTCGCGAAATCGCGATTGGCGACCCGAACGAGAAACGATTCGTGCCCACGGGCCTGAGTTGCAGCCCTGACGGAAAGAACCTGTTCGTGGCCAACGCGTGGGGCAATACCGTGACCGTTGTGCCGCTCGAAAGTCCGGAACGTTTGCGGCATGTGTCGCTGAAAAAAGACAGCTATCCCTACCTTGCATTGCCGAGTTCGGATGGGAAACGGCTTTATGTTTCTCTTTGGAATAGCTCGTCGGTCGCCGTCGTGGACTTGGCCACGCTGAGTGTTGAAGCCCAATGGGTAACCGGGCCGCATCCGACAGAGCTGATCCTATCGCCGAAAGCAGACATCCTATACGTGGCTTGCGCAAACAGCAATCTCGTTACGGTGCTTGACGCACACGACGGACGTTCGCTGGAAACGATCACCAGTTCGCTTTATCCCCAAGCTCCTCTCGGCAGCACGCCCAATAGTCTTGCGCTGTCGCCCGATGGAAAAGTGCTCTTTATCGCGAACGCAGACAATAATAACCTCGCCGTAGTAAACGTAGAGCACCTTGGAAAAAGCAGCTCGCTAGGATTCATTCCGGTCGGTTGGTATCCCACGTCGGTCCGCTATAGCCCTCTGGAAAACCGGATCTATGTGGCCAACGGCAAGGGCCTTCTGCCGGCCGCCAACCGCCAGGGCCCCAACCCGCTGCAGCCATCGAATCCGTCCCAGACCGTGCAGCAATACATCGGGGGCTTGTTCCGTGGAACTTTGGGAATCATCGCGCCGCCATCGCCGGGAGAAATGGCCAAGTATACGAAGGAAGCTTTCCAGTGTAGTCCGTTGAAAGCCGATCGCAGCGCCGTGTCGCAACCGAGGGAAGCCAAGAATGCGATTCCGGCCAAGCTGGGTGGCGCCAGCCCAATCAAGCACTGCATTTATATCATCAAGGAAAACCGCACGTACGATCAAGTGTTTGGCGACATCCCCGTGGGAAACGGCGATCCAGATTTATGCATTTTCCCCGATCGCGTGACGCCCAATCATCACGCGCTGGCCAAGGAATTCGTTCTGCTGGACAATTTCTATGTCGAAAGTGAGGTTAGTGCCGACGGCCACGAATGGAGCATGGCCGCTTATGCCACCGATTTCGTGGAGAAGACCTGGCCGCTCAACTATCGTGACGGCGGCCGAGGTATTTTTCGCTACCCGAGCGAAGGAGCGCTGCCGATCGCGTTTTCTGCAGGTGGCTATATCTGGGATCGCTGCAAAGAACGTGGCGTTTCGTATCGCAGCTATGGTGAGTTCATTCAGAACGCTGACAAAGTCGGTGAGCCAGGCACGGCCAGCATGCCGGCACTTGAGGGCCATTTTGATCCCCAGTTCCGCAGCTTCGACATGGACTACCCCGATGTGTTACGGGCCAAGCGTTTTCGCGAGGAGCTCGCCGGATTCGAAAAAACGGGCGAGATGCCGCAGTTCATCGTCATGCGACTGCCTAACGACCACACCCAGGGCACGAAAGCCGGCAAGCCCACGCCCATCGCGATGGTCGCCGACAACGACTTGAGTTTGGGCCAAGTCGTCGAAGCCGTTAGCCATAGCAAATTCTGGAAGGACACCGCGATCTTCGTCATCGAAGATGACGCTCAGAACGGCTCCGATCACGTCGACGCACACCGCACCGTGGCGCTCGTAATCAGCCCGTACGCGAAACGTCGCCATGTGGATTCCAACATGTATTCCACGGCCAGCATGTTGCGAACCATGGAACTTATTTTGAACCTGCAGCCGATGACGCAATTCGACGCGGCGGCACTGCCGATGTTCGATTCGTTTCAAGCGCAAGCGGATTTGACGCCCTACATGGCCAGGCCTGCCACTGTCGATCTATCTGCCTGTAACCTGCCGACCGCCTGGGGCTCGCGACTGTCGGCGCAGTTGGATTTTTCCAAGGAAGACGCGGCGGACGACTTGGTTCTCAACGAGATTATTTGGAAATCAATCCGCGGCGCGGATTCGACGATGCCTCCACCAGTTCGCGCAGGATTTGTGTTCGCACATCCGGAGGCTAGTGATGACGACGATTGACCCGAAGCAGCCTCTATGAACTGCGCAGGTGCCCGTTTACGGGACCGGCGGCTGAACGCAAATGGTTGCTGTGGGAGTGATTTCTGGGCAGCTCCGCGCCACTGGCAAAGCGACGGCCGAAGTCCTCGTGAACTAGCCTCTCCGTAGGTCGCTGTCGCTTCTTTGTTGCAAGATCTTGCGGACGTCGCCCGTGGGATCGTTCTCCACGTGGCATGGTATGTCGAAGATCATCGTGCCGCGCGCATCGGCCGTGTAGGTCGGCCAGGCAGGCAGCCCGCTGTGGTTGGGGTTTTTGTTTTTCGCGAGTGCCGACCACGCGCCTGCAGTCGCCGCTTCGAGTTCGCGCATCGGCGTGTTGACCGGCCCGACCATGCTTTGGCTGACGTCGATGTGATTGAACACGAACGGAATTTCGATCGTGTGGGGCGCTCGCAAGCCCATGACCGGCGTTTCCCAGGCGAATACGTATAAGTACGTCGGCGCTTTGCCTAACGCCGCGCGGCGCTCGGCCAGGCGAATCGAGCTGATGCCCTGAATGTCGGTCGAAATGTTCGTCGACAGTTCGTAGGGCGTGGCTTTGGGACTCTTCTTGGCGTAAATCTCGATGATCCTTTCGGCCTCATCGCCCAAGGCCTGCTTGGTATTGGCCAGCAGACCAGCTTCGTCGAGTTTACCGTAGGACGGATCGTCGATCTGATATACGGTCCGTTCGGTGCGCGTATAGCCGACGATCACCGGCACGTCTTGTGAAATCGGAGTGGCCACCGGCGTGAAGGAGCTGGCCGGCAGGACTTTTCCGTCGACCACAGGTCCAAAACCAAAGGGGCGAGCTGCGCGCGAGGCCGCACTCGATCCGGCGGCTGGCACGGCCGCGGTTCCAGCGCCGGCGGCAATCGAGATCAGTTTGTCGAGTGGTATTTTTTGCAGGTCGCGGGCCTGGCCCCTAGTGAGATCGAACTTCTTGAGCAGGTCTTCGGCAAATTGAGTCGCCCGTTCTCGGTCGGCCCCGGCCAAGCTCGCGCCGCTTTGAATCGCGGCGGTATGGAACAACCCCTTGGCACTTGGCATGCCAAGCAACGTCGAAACTTTGGCCCCGCCGCCGGACTGACCAAAGATCATGACGCGGCTAGGGTCTCCGCCAAAAGCCTCGATGTTGTCGCGTATCCAAGCGAGTGCCGCCACGATGTCGAGCTGGCCCTGATTAGCGGATTCCGCGAACTCTGAACCAAGGATGTCGCCGAGATACAAATAACCCAGCACGTTGAGCCGATGGTTCAGACTGACCGCGACAACATCTTGATGCTTGGCGAGCGCGGCGCCTTCGTAGCCCAGCGAGCCGCCACTCCCCTGGTCATAGCCGCCGCCGTGGATCCAGACCATGACGGGCCGTTTTGCCCCGTCGCCAAGCCCCTTGGTCCAGACGTTGAGATACAAACAATCCTCACTGGGGCCAACTTTCGCTTCGGGCCGCAGGATGCTGAAGAACTCGAGCTGCTTGGCTCCCCGCTGCCGGCCAGATTGCGGCGCGAAGTGGTTGTATTCGAAGGTGTCGCGAACTCCGGTCCACGATTCCGGCGATAAGGGAGTCAGAAATCGGCGCTCGCCACCGGTCGGCGCACCGTAGGAAATGCCCTTGAACGCATGCA
>JAYVCO010000311.1:0-13197 GCA_043749935.1 Planctomycetia bacterium | reverse complement strand
TGGGATGATCGGGGCGGGCTTGACGATTCAAACCATTGGCATGACCCAGGTGTTCGTCGAGACCGATCTGGAGTTCATCGGCCTGGATCGCGAGCAGATCGACGCGATCAACCCGCGGCTGATCCCGCTGATCGCCCACGACCGGGCGGGCTTCGGCGGCGGAGTGGCCACGACCGGCCTGCTCGTGTTCTTCTGCGTGTGGTGCAGCCCGCCCTCGCGATCCCTCTGGCAAATGCTCTCGATCGGCGGCATCGCGGGCTGGAGCACCGCAATCGGCATCCACCCCATGATCGGATATACCGAGCTGGGCCATCTGGCGCCCGCCGTCAGCGGAGCGCTGCTGTTTTTCGTGGGGCTGGCGCTGACACGCGCGTATGCGTATGGCCCGGCACGTGCGGTCAATTCAACATGATTGCCACTACGGATAACGCGACCGACCCGCACTTGCCGACGCTGAGCCAACTCGGTGGTGATCTGCTCCACGTCACGCCCGGGCGGCTGTTTGTTACGCTGGCGCTGCCGTTCGTCGCAATGGGATGCTACACGCTGTTTGCGTTGCTGGGTTGGTGGCCGCTGGCGGTGGTCTCGGTGATGGTGCTGTCGTTCGTGACCTACGGCTCGTCCTCGCACGACCTGGTACACCGCACGCTGCATCTGCCGCACCACTTCAACGACTTCATGCTGAGCCTGATCGAACTGCTTTCGCTGCGCAGTGGAACGGCCTATCGTCTTTCGCACCTGCACCACCATCAGCACTTGCTCGCCGATGACGACATCGAAGGCGCAACGGCACATGGTTCCCTGCTGGGGGCAGTCGCCAGCGGGCCGACCACTCAAATCCGAATCTGGCTTTGGGCGTGGCGCAATCACCAGCCAATGAGGCCGCGGTTGCTGTTCGAAGGCGTTGGCATCCTGATTCTGATCATCATTGCCATCGCAACTTTCCGCTGGACTCCAGTTCCGCTGGTTTACGCGGCGCTCGTCATCGGAGGCAGTTGGCTATTTCCGCTGATCACCGTGTATATCCCGCACGACGCACGCGCGACGCAGCCGCTGAACCAGACTCGTCTGTTTCGTGGGCGGCTCGTACAACTGATCGCTTTCAATCATCTCTATCACCTCGAACATCACCTCTATCCGGCGGTGCCCCATCATCATTGGAAAGCATTGGCGGATCGCCTCGACCCGCACTTTGAGCGCGCCGGAATCAAGCCTTACCGAGGCTCGTCGAAAGTAGCCTAGCCCGGATTGTTCATGGGCCGAAGCTTGCTGGCGCACTGTGCGCCACACTAACCCGACGCGCAAGCGAGGGTAACTCGATGCTTGGCCCTCGCTTGCGCGTCGGGTTAGTCTCGGTCCGTGAACAATCCGGACTCCTGGGATCTCCAACTTCGTTGCAAACACTCGACGCACCACGCGCCCATCGCGGCGTGAAGAATCACCCCCGGCCATAGCGCCGGGCCGTGCAGTCCGTAACCGATGTTGGCGTATGCGAGGAGGGCGGTCGCGAGGAGGTTGTAGAGCAGCATTGCGGCGACCAATCCTTTGGCGGCGCGGCTTTGCGTGTCGGTGCGCGCGAGCCAACAAGCGAACCCTAGCGCGAGCAACGCGGCGCCGCCGACGCGGGCCACGGTCAGAGCGGCGGGTTCTTCTAGCGACGCGCCGAGGAGCAACTCGACCATTGCCGAGGGGCAACACACGAGCGCCAAGCCGGCGCCGAGTTCAAACAGGGCACTGACGGTCAGCAGAGTCTTCATGGACCAGGAAGTATTCAACACCAGAGATCGCTACTTCCCGGCGTCGTCCCCGTCCTGCTTGGGCTGTTCCAGCCGGATCAGGATCCAATGGTCGGTCTTGCCGTTCTTGTGGATCAGCGCCGGGGCTTCGCCGTCGGTGAGGTCGCTTAAGCCGGCTTCCATCACGGTTGACTGGTTGCCACCGACCGTCCAAGCGGCCCGTTGCGTTTGTTTGTCGACCGCGCCGTGAATCGGCAGCGTGTGATCGGTCACTTCGTCGGTGTAATTGCCGCGGAGGATGCCGGCCTGATTGATCGCCAACTGCAGGATCAGTTGCGGGTGCTGCTGCTCGTTGCGGACCATCGCGAAAACGCCCAGCGGCAGCCATTGATCGGTGTCGGAGGTCTGGGCCTCGGTGCCCGTCTCGGCCAAATCGGAGGCCTGCTGGCTGAACTCCTCGGTGGTTCCGACGCTCTGGCCATCGACCAACACGTTGCCATCCTGGGCAATCACGTTCTCGCCGTAGTTATACGAGATCGGCGGGTTTTTTCCGTATCCGCCCTGAGCGGCAATGGCGCCCCAAGCCGTCGGAGCCCAAACCGCGCCCGCGGCCAAGCCGGCCGGAGCCCACACGCCCGAATGAGCACCATACCACCCCTGACTGTAAATGTTCGGATGGTTAAACGAGTTTCGGACCGCCGCATATCCGGCCGCCGCGCCGCCAGCGCCCGAGAGGGCGGGCGAATTGTTGTTCGCGGCCGCAGCGCCCAGAGCCGCGCCTTGCGCGCCCGACAGTTGCGGCGAGTTGCGATTGGCTGCGGCCGCTCCGGCCGCAGCACCAGCGGCACCGGAGACCTGCGGTGAGTTGCGATTGGCCGCGGCGGCGCCAGCAGCTGCGCCGGCTGCGCCAGAGACTTGAGGTGAATTGCGGTTAGCAGCGGCCGCACCGGCAGCGGCACCTTCTGCACCTGAAGCTTTGGGTGCGTTACGATTCGCGGCGGCGGCACCAGCGGCAGCGCCTTGAGCCCCCGTCGCTTGCGGTGAATTACGATTGGCCGCGGCAGCGCCGGCTGCTGCACCCTGCGCACCCGACGCTTGCGGCGAGTTGCGGTTCGAAGCGGCTGCGCCCGCGGCAGCACCCTGCGCGCCGGAAGCTTGCGGCGATTTACGATTTGACGCGGCGGCACCAGCGGCGGCGCCCTGCGCGCCCGAGGCTTGCGACGAGTTATTCTTGCCAGCGGCATGACCGGCCGAGGCGCCAGAGGATCCCGATTGCTGGTGGTGGTTGCCGGCCTGACCGGTGGATTGTTTTCCGCCGTGGGAACGTTCCGACCAATCTCCGCCCGGCGACTTATTGCCGCCCTGTTTTGAACCGCCGCGTTCGCCCGAGGGCTTCTGACCGGACCGTTCGTTGCCCTGCCTGCCTTCTGATTTTCCGCCGCGCGATCCTTCCTTTCCACGCTGCGCGCCGTGTGCAAACGACACAGCAAAACACAAAGTCATCGTCAGCGCCGCAAAAACGAATGTGCGAGTCATGATTTTTCCTTCCGGTGAGAGCGCAAGAATGCCAATTCGTCGAAAACAGCTCCAACGACGGGCCGCGCTGCAACACACATCGTCCGCGAATTCGCGTGGAAGTACAAGTAGCCGGCCCGAAATGCCGAAGGGCACCAGAGGCACGTTTCCGCGTTGATGCAGCCGTTTCAACGTCGCCACCAAAGCCAGATCGGGGCACTCGAGGGCAGGGGACGACGCGGATTAGGGCGTCAGAAGCGTCTTTCGTGGCGACTTTCGCATGCGGTAGGATGTGGGGATGAACGCAGCGCCGGATCCAGCTCAACTATTCACGGCCAGAGCGAAAAGCTACGCGCGGTTTATCGACCTCGTCCGCTACCAGCAGGGATTGCGGGCCTGTTTCATGGCTTCGCCTCTGCTGCGCTGCGGCATCCGCGTGCTCGATGCGGGCTGCGGCACTGGGGCAGCCCTGCTCGCTTTGCACGAAGCTTTTGTCGCTCGCGGCCTGGCTCGAGGGTCTTTGCACGGTTTTGACCTGACGCCGGCGATGCTCGATCGGTTGCGTGCGTCCATGCAATCACGTGGAATCGAGGGAGTCGAACTGCTGCAGGCCGATGTGCTTACACTAGAAACCCTTCCCGCTGCTTGGAGCAACTATGATTTGATCGTATCGGCCTCGATGCTCGAGTACGTTCCACGCGAGCAATTCGTCGCAGCGCTGAGTGGACTGCGTGCGCGGCTAAGCGAGGGCGGCAGCCTGTTGCTGTTCATGACTCGCGATAATTGGCTGATGCGGCCGCTGATCGGTCGCTGGTGGCAATCAAACCTCTACACGGCACAGCAGCTAAAAACGGCCTTCGCGGAAGCGGGCTTTTCGGCGATCACATTTCGCCGTTTTCCACCGCTCTATCGTTATCTCGCATTTTGGGGTCACTATATCGAGGCTCGGCGGTAAAAGCAGAATGCTTCTGCCAATTGCCGCGAGGCACAAGTAGAAAAGGCGCAATCAACCGAAGGGTGTCGTCGTGAAACTGCGGGACAGCGGAATGCCTGACGAGGGATACTGGGAGTCGCTATTCGACGTGCCCTTGATCCTGGACGCGTTGGGCATCACCAGTCGCCTGCGTGACGTGGCGGAAATGGGCTGCGGTTTTGGAACATTCACGATTCCCATTGCCGAGCGTATCTCTGGCAAGCTGTTCACGTTTGATATCGAACCTGAAATGGTCCTGCGCACGGCCGAGCGAGCTAAGACCGCGGGCTTGACCAATATCGTGTGTCGAGAGCGCGACGTGTTGGACGGGGGTTTTGGGCTGCCTGAGGGGAGCGTCGATGCGGTGCTGCTGTTCAACATTCTCCACTGCGAATCGCCTGAGACCCTGTTGAAACACGCATCGCACGTCGTGCGAGAAGGCGGTCACGTTCTGGTCATCCATTGGTGCTTCGATGCTCGAACTCCGCGTGGACCCGATCTGGCCATTAGGCCGCGTCCGGAGGAAATAATCGCGTGGGCCCAGGCCAACAGAGATTTGCGTGTGAATGGCGCCCCAATCGACTTGCCGCCCTGGCATTACGGGCTAAAACTTACAAGGTTGGCTGAGCCCGTTGAAACGAACAAGGAAATCCGCTGTCGGTAGGTTCCTGCCCTAAGCGACGGTTTTGTGTCGCTCATTCGGATCGGATACACTGTCAGACTAGCTGGGCAGCGGCCATCAAGGGCATCCGACAAGGCCCGCCTGGCAATGCCTAAAAATCCTACCGATTCATCCCCGATGAGGAACCACCGATGAGAATTGCACTTCGCTCGTTCACTTTTGCTGCCGCCATCCTGGCCATTACGTTTGGGCTAAACAACGCAGGTGCGCAGGACAATTGGGTTCCGCTGTTTGACGGCAAGAGCCTGGAGGGCTGGGAGAAAGTGGGCGGCGAAAAGAGCGTGTGGGAAGTCAAGGACGGCGCGATCTGTGGTTCGGGTCCAGCCTCGATGCTGGTCTGCACCAAGGGCCCGTACAAGAACTTCCGCTATCGCGCGGAGATCAAAATCAACGACATGGGCAACTCGGGTCTGTATTTTCGCACGACGCGCAAGCCCGGCTTTACCGACGGCTATGAGGCTCAGATCGACAGCACCCACCGAGACCCGATTCGCACTGGTTCGCTGTATGGAATGTGCCACGTCTACAAGCGGCTCGTCGAGCCCGACCAATGGTTCAACTACGAGATCGCGGTGCGCGACGACGTGTGGCGCGGCAAGCCGATGACGCGCATCAAGATTACCGTCAATGGCGACGAGTTGTACGAATACTTCGATTTCGAGCGGACCTTCAAAGAAGGCCACTTCGCCTTCCAACAACACGATCCCGGCAGCAAAGTGAACATTCGCAAAGTCGAAGTGATGGAACTGCCGGGCAAGTAATCGTAAGGCGCCGGGTGATAGCCCACCACGTACCGCGGTCAAGATTTCGAAGGGGTATTTTTTCACATCCACAGGCGGAGATGATCGAATGCGAAGCGCGATCCTTTTGACTCTGGTGGTGTGGAATTTTTGCGTCGCGGCGCCGACGCGTGGCGAGAATCCTGCGGAACGGACGACGGAAGTCTCTGGGCAAGTCGTCGACGCCAGCGGCGCCGGCGTGGCGGGCGCCAATCTGCGGGCACTAGTTCATCCGGCAGTTGCCGACACACAGTCCGACACAAGTGGTCGATTCAAGCTCACCGTTCCGCGGAGCACCTACCGCGTGACAGTGCTTGCGACCGATGACATAGGCCGGATGGGGATCGCTAGAAAGCCATCGCCGCAAGAATCCGAAGTTGAACCAGCGGACGATTTGCGCATCGAGCTTGGCGCGAGCAAGGCCTTGACGGTTGCGGTGGTCGATCACGCCGGCCAACCGGTTGCTGGCGCCCGAGTCGGCGTTTTGATCGACAGCGCCGAGTTGCCCCCAGTCGAAACCAGCGCCTTGGGCACGGCCGTGTTGCGCGTGCCGCTGGGCGCCACGTGTCGGGTCGTCTACGCGCGCAAGCTCGGCCAGGGTTTTGACTATCGGCTGCTCGAGTCGTTGCGACATCCCGTGAGAAGCCCTGGCTGGCCAGCCGACGGGCGCGTCGAATTGACGCTGGGCCCGACCAGAAAGGTGCAGATCCGCGCGAAGGAGATAAACGGGGAGCTCATCACGAGAATATCGTACCGGCTGTGGTACTTGCAGAAGCCTGGCGAGCTCGAAGAATTCAATCTGTCGTACACTTCAGACCTTTTCGGCACCAAGACGAACGCCGAGGGCGTGGCGAATTTCGACGATCTGCCCTCATGGGTCAGCGGGCGACTCCCCTTTGATTGGAAAAGTGATGACAAGTTCGTCCGCAAACGAATCATCTGGGATCCGGCGAAGCAAATCGACGGCGTCGTCGACGTCACGCTCGAGCGCCACGTAAGCATGTCGGGACGCGTCGAGTTCGCGGATGGCACGCCCGCGGCGGGAATCGTCGTCAAGGTTGCGGGCGCCGGCCACGACTCTGACTCGTTCCACGGCCAGACGACCTCGCGCGAGGACGGCAGCTTTCAGATCGGCGTGTTTCCCAATGAATTGTACATGCTCGGAATCGACGACTCGAAATGGTCGGCCAATATAATCGATGGATTCGTCGTGCGGCCAGGCACGCCCATCGAGAACCTGAAACTTACGCTGCAACCGGCGACGCGCGTTCATGGACGTGTCGTCATGGGAAAGGACCGCAAGCCGGTGGCCAAAGAGTATGTTTCGCTGCGGCAGGCGGGCAGGAACCTAAGCAGTCTTCCTGGCGTCGAGCTTCCCAACCCCGACAGGCTTCGAACGTATATTCAACCGGTGCTGAATCGCTCCTATATCACCGATGCCGATGGCCACTACGAATTTCATGTCGGACCAGGGGAGTACACGCTCGGCCCATCGCAGGTCGAAGTGCAGAAAGCTCTGGTGACGAATCAGCCGGAATTGACGTTCGATTTCGAGAAGCCGCTGAACGAGAAGGCACCCCTCACAGGGAGCGTGGTCGATGCCCAGTCGGGCCAAGGGATTCCCCGCGCCTTGATTACGGGCATCTATCGCCACCACTTCGGGGCCGGTGATTTGGAGTTCGTGACGGGCGGGGACGGCAAGTTCCGTGGGGAGGGGCAACTCTATCCCTATCCGATCGCGCTCCACGCACAGAGTGCCGACGGCCTCTTGGGCGGACTACTCGAGATTGGTCCGAACGACGCCGAGGCGACCATCAAGGTTCAAGAGCTGAGTAAAGCCGCGGGACAAATCATCGACGAGGCGACCGGCCGGCCCTTGGCAAATCGCAAGGTGAAATACGGCGTGCGTGTTCATATCGGCGACGACAAAGCACCTTGGAGAGACAGCTTCGGCGGCACTACGACTACTGATGCCGAGGGGAATTTCGAGTTGACGAAGCTTGTCGCCGGTGGAGAGTATCACATCAACGTCCCAACCGACGAACATTCGTCGCGAAGCGTGGGCACGGTCACGATCGACTCACCCCTTACGAAACAGCTCGGCAAACTCGTCTTGAAAAAGCCCTATCAGCCGCCAACTCTGGAAGAACGAATTGCCAAGGCGTTGGAGGGAGATCCGCTCGAAAAGTATGCGGCCGCCCAAAAGAACGCGCAGTCGTATCGGCAGCGCGTGGCCATCTTGCTGATCGATCCGAAGGCCGATGCCACTGGCGCGTTCATGAAACTGCGATTGAACGACAAAGACGTGCGTAAGGCCATGGATCAATACAACCTGGTCGTCGTCGACGCCACGAGTGAGCCGGCCAAGGCGTTGGCGAAATCGCTTGACCTGACCATTGCCGCGAGCGATGGCCTGCCACAGTTTGTCGTGAGGGACGCAGAGGGAGCGGCTGTCGCAGTGGCCGAGGCAAGTGAAATCGCGCTCGGCGGCAAGATCGACAAAACGCGGACGATCGATCTGTTGCGGGCCCACGCGCTCGAGGCGCTCGATGCGCGGACGCTGCTCAAGGACGCATTGGCCGAAGCCCGCAAGTCAAATCGCCGCGTGCTCGTGCAACAGACGGCGGTGTGGTGCCCGCCGTGCCACCGGCTGGGCCATTATCTGGAAGACCAGCGTGCGATTTGGGACAAAGACTACATCTGGGTTCGCATCGACGAACGCTGGACAAACAGCGGCGAAGTCATGGACGGGATCAAGGCCGGCTATCGCGGCGGCATTCCCTGGATGGCTATTCTCGACGCGGATGGCCAATCGCTGGCGACGTCCAACGGGCTCAAGGGAGAGAACATCGGTTTTCCGAGCTCGCCGCCGGATATCGACTATTTCCTGAAAATGCTCAAGGACACCTCGCAGCGATTGAGCGACGACGACCTGCAAAAGCTGCGCGCGGGGTTCGAGACGCAATAGGATCGACAATTGACTGATAGTATCTCTGCAGGATCTTCTTTCGACCAGGCAGGTGGCCTGCTCTCTGGCGATTTTGGGAAACTGGGGCCGTCGCCGGTCCACGACATGCTCTCGCCCATTGGCACGTCGAACGTCACCCGTAGCACTTTGGTTTTGGGATCGACGTCGGTCCAACTATTCTTTGGCATCACCTATTGACGACACTTGTCGTCGCGATATATTCAAAGCTTGACGACGACTGTCGTCTCGCACTCTTTGAACGAAGGAGCCTAAGATGGCACAGCCGCCGGCCGCCGCACTTACGGCGGTGCAATTCGAGATCATGCAGGTTGTGTGGGATGCACCCGAGGGCGCCACGGTCGCCGAGATTTGGGAAGTGATCGCGCGCGGGCGGGAAGTGGCCCGCACCACGGTGCTCAATCTGGTCGCGCGGCTCGACGAGCGCGGGTGGCTCAAACGCCGGAAATGCCAGGGCGTTTTTCGCTACGTCGCGACGATCGACCGCGACGCAGCCTCGGCCAATGCGGCGGAAAAATTCGTCGACGAGTTCTTTGGTGGCTCGGCGACCGAGTTGGTCATGAGCCTGCTGGGAACCAAGCGAATGTCAAAAACCGAGCTCGACCAGTTGCGCCAGCTCGTGGAGCGAGCAAGCAGCGTATCTCGAAAACCGTAGGAGCCACTTCAATGGTTACGATGCAAATGCCGAGTCCTATGGTCACGCCGCTCGTGATTTACTTGGCGAACCTGACGGTCGCGTCAATTCTCGTGTGTGGGGCCGCGCTGCTTGCTCAGCGGCTGTCGCGCCGCACGCCCTTGCCGCTGCGACACACGATTTTGCTGGCCGGCATTACCGTGGCTCTCGCAAGTCCGCTGCTTGTCGGCCTGATTCAACTCACGAATTGCTCGCTAATTTGCGTCAACGCCGGCCCGTCTTCAATCGTTGGTAACGAGCAGCTTGCTGGCAACGCAACCGACGCGTCTCGAAGCGGGGGTCCGATACTGGTGGCGGATCAACGGCCAAACGATCAGAACCTCGACTCGTCGACGGGCGAAGGCCCTGTGCGAGAAGTTGTCGACCAATCCTCGCCCTCATCAAAAGACACTTCCCAATCCGCGTTTGGGCTGAGCGCTCCGGCCGTTGGAAACGTCGGCGGAGACTGGCGGTTAGCGCGAAGCGCCGTCTCATGGGCCGGGCTTGGGCTGTTGGCTCTGTGGACTCTTGGCAGCGGCTATCATTTGTACTGGCTGCTGCGGGGTGTTCGTCAGGTTCGCGAGTTCTTGAACACGGTGCGGCCGATCGATGACCCGAGGATTTGCCGAATTGCAAAGCTGGCGGCCGAGTCGCTGCACCTGAAGACCTGCCCGGGGATCGGCCAGTCGTCCAGCATCGAGGCACCCGTTTCCGCGGGGGTTCTGCGTGGCCAAGTCGTCTTGCCTTCGTTGCAGTCGTCCGCCTGGTCCGACGAAAAATGGACGTCACTGCTGCTGCGCGAGATGGCGCATATTCGCCGTCGCGACGTGCTGGTGGGCCTGCTGCAACGAATCGCCATCGTTGTCTATTGGTGGAATCCGCTCGTGCGGCGCGTCTCGGCGACCCTCTCTCTCGTCCGCGAACAAATCTGCGACGACCTGGTGACCAAGCACGCGCCCGATGCCGAGGGCTACGCCGCTCTCATGGTCGACCTGGCGTCTCGCGTCGTCCAACGTCGCCTCCCACTCGCCGTTATTGGGGCAGCCGATGGTTCGCCCAGCGAGCTGACGAGTCGAGTCCGCCGTCTGATGGATCGCGAACGCTGCCTGGTAACCTCGCTGGAACCCTGGATGGTGGCCGCGGGCTCGACATTCTGCCTGGCGCTCGTCCACTCATTGGCGGGCGTCTGCCTTCATCCAATAAGCACGCATGCTGCGGTTGCGGGTGACGAGGACGGAGAAGCGGCGCCAAAAGTATTGAAGCCATCGGATTCATCGCCTGCAACTGACTCTGTACCTTCTCAGCCAGACGGTCAGGCCTCGGCAAAGGACCTCCAGGGCATCGACATTCCTGTAATCTCGGATCTTCTGGTCGAAACCAATGAAACTGGTGATCAGACCATTCGCTTCCGATTGATTGCAGCACGAGGCAAACGCTTTAGGCTCAACTACCTACATACGCCGAGCCGGCATCGAATTGGGCACAGTTTTATCCTCGAAAGCCAAACCGATGACCCGATCAAAGTGTCGGTTCGGTTTCTCTATCGGCCTGACTCGCAAGGCCAGCGGACGGGTTTCGCGCTGTTAGGTGGCGCCAAGGGGCTGAAAATTCGTGTCGACGCGCCGGGTTGCCGAGATCCTGGCGTGACCACGATTGTCGATGCTCCTCTTCCCGACCTTGCCACCGAAGACAAGGCGCTCTCGCTGTACGAAACCTCCACAATGCCGGGCGCGATTCACAGAAACGCACGACGGGTGTTCGTTGTCCGCCGCAAGGATAGCCTGCCAGAAATCAAAGCCGAGGAACCGCGCGGCGAATTGACCGTGATGTGGGATCGAGGCGATGAGCGGCCACCGGTTTCAACGATCGTAAAACTTGCCACTCTCTGGCGTCGACAGCAAACCGAGATTGGCGCGGCACGTATCGTTTTTCGCCAAGGGCTTCAATCCGGCGGAGATTTCTCTCGCGATCAGGTCAACACGCTCATTAAAACCGTCGATCTGGCCAGAGATCCCAAATCTTTGGCCGCGCTAACGCTCAAGCTGACAAGCAATCCGGTTCAAAAGTTCAACGCCAACGACATCGCTCATTGGCCTCAAACCACACTTACCGTAATGGGCATTAAGTCCTGTGTTCGCACTAAACATGCCCTCGGGACGTCGGTGTTCTTCCGAAACGGCGAAATCGACATTCGCTTCGACCCCCAAAATCGACAACTCAACGCCTGGCAACCCGGCCAATCGCGTACTGGCTCGGTTGGGCTGGATGATCTCAGGTATCAGCCCCCGACTGATTCGAACTGGCTAAAAGAAATGCGTGTCGAAGACCAGCCCGATGGAAACGTTCGCCTGACGACTGCCGATGGTCAAAGGGAGCTCGTCGCCGACCCTAAAACTGGTTTCATTTCGCAATTCCTCGTTCATAACGGGGGGTCTTTCGTCCGGGAGCTTCTTTTTCAAACGCCTAAGATTTACCCAGGAAGGATCGTGTTCCCCACCGTCTCCATCCATTGCGATTATAGGGACGATCTATTGGTAAGCTTTAGTATCAACGTGATCGACGAGGCCCAATTCAACGAATCACTGCCTGCCGACGCATTTCTGGTTGTTGGCAAACAAGGAGATCTGATCTGCGATTACCGAGCTGACAGATTGCACGGGCATGTCTATCGGCTCGAAACAGACGTGCCCGATGCCGTGCAATACTTCGAAAAGAGAAAGGCCTTGGCGGACGACGAGCAAGCGGAGGTCGGCGTGACTCTCGAACCCAAGGATACGGAACTCTCGGGCAACAAGCCGGCTGCTGTGGCCGATTCTTCGAAATTGACGGGCGGCAGTAGTTACGAGGCGACGGATCATCGCGGTGTGTCGGCACGAGGTATCGTGCTCAACGAGCGACGGGATCGGCTGTTTACCGATGCCAATTTCGGTGGGTCGGACTTTACGAATGCGACGATATTGGCTGGAAATCGGGCCTTTTTTACATCGCATTTTTCCAAGGCCAACCTATCGAGCTCGGCGATCACATGTGGCGACGGCGCATTTCAGAAGACGCGATTTGATAACGCGACTCTTGTCCATGCCATGCTCACGGGAGGCGTTTCGTCGTTTCAACTCTCAAACTTTGACGGTGCGAACTTGGCCGATGCAAAACTAACCGGCGGCGCCGGGGCATTTCAGCTTGCGACATTCGTCAACGCGACGCTGAATGGCGCCACGCTTTCAGGCGAAGGCGGAGCATTCCAACAGGCCGTCTTTAACGGCGCCATCCTCGACCGCGCGACGATCCATTGCGATGCAATGACTGCTTTTCAAGGAGCTCAGCTTAACGGCGCGAGTTTTCTGAGTGCGGACCTAAGCACGATTCCCGCCAAGTCTCTGGAAACGTGCGTCTTCGCATCGACAACGCCTCCAAAATACAACGCGGCAACCCGTTTCCCAGCGGGATTTGAACCGGCAAAAAAGGGATGGCAACTGGTGGATCTGCCCTGATCGCCCTTTTCAGCGGGCAATCGCGGTGCGGCCCCAGCCGACGGACGCTTTGGCGTTTCCGCCTGCCCTTGGTATGCTCAAGGCCGTTGGGCCGGCCGGAATGAAGCGAAATCCGCTTGTGCCTGGCGCGATTGCAACTCATCGAGGAATCCGCTGATGCCTGGCCAGAAGGTGACACTTGCTCGCTGTCGCGGCACGCTGGATCGGCGCGAGTTCGTTCGCAGCGGATTGGTCGGGCTTTCCTCGCTCGGGCTGGCCGACCTGTTGGCGCTCGAAAGCCAGGCCGCGGCGACGGGTCGCCCGGTTGCCAGCAACAAGGCACTGCTGGTGGTGTGGCTGTGGGGCGGCCCGAGCCACATGGA
>JAYVCO010000310.1:0-4534 GCA_043749935.1 Planctomycetia bacterium | reverse complement strand
ACTCTCGATTTGAGATTTCCGTGAATCATTTCGGCCGGCGCGGTAAAGTTGAGGTATGAATGGCAATGATTGTGACAATCCGTCGACCGCCCCTTGGTGGGCGATTATATGTGGTCTCGCGTTCATTGTGCTGATCGGAATTGGCGTTATCACAAAGAACCAAGCCTGGTATGTCGTTGCTCTGGTCGTTGGGTTGCCTGGAATGGCATTCCTCGCTTGGATGGGCTTCACCAAATATCCGCCAGGGCCCCCTGACGATTACTCCTAGCATGGCACGCGACCACCATCGCTTTTTCACCTTCGCCAGCGCGCTTGCCCCTTACAACAGCGTTCCACGCAGAATGACCGATGCGAGGGTGAAGTATATCACTAGCCCGGTGACGTCGACGAGCGTGGCTACGAATGGTGCAGAGGCGGTGGCGGGATCGAAGCCTAGTTTGCGCAAGATAAATGGCAGCATGCTGCCCGTTAGCGATCCAAACATCACCACGCCCACCAGGCTGCACCAAACTGTCGCGCCCATCAGGTAGGGGTGCTCTTCGTAACTGGCCCAACCGAAGAAGTACCACAGGCAGATGCGGAAGAACCCGATCGCGCCGAGGAAGATACCGAGCGTCAGGCTCGAAGTGAGCTCGGTACGGAACACGCGCCACCAATCGCGCAGCTTGACGTCTTGCAAGGCCAGCGAGCGAATGAGAATCGAGGTGGCTTGTGATCCGCTGTTGCCGCCGCTGCTGATAATCAACGGCACGAACAGCGCCACCACCGCGGCCTGTTCGATTTCGTGCTCGAAGCGGCCCATGGCCGTGGCGGTCAGGGTTTCGCCCAAGAATAGCACGGCCAGCCATCCGCCCCGCTTGCGAACCATCGGCCAGAACCCGACGTCGAAGTAGGGAGCGTCCAAGGCCTCGGAGCCTCCCAATTTTTGAATTTCTCGCGTCGCCTTCTTCTCGGCATATTCCAACACGTCGTCGACGGTAATAATGCCCAGCATTGCTCCCTGGGCGTCGACGACCGGCAGCGCCACACGATCGTACCGTTCGAACGTGGCCACGACTTCCTCGCCCGTCGCGCTTGTGGGAATCGAAATCAGTGGGCGGTCTTCGATGTCACCAACCTTTGTGTCGTCGTCGGCCAACACCAACGACCCGAGCCGCAAGTCTTCCATCAGCCGGCCGTTCTTATCGACGATGTAGACGATGTTCAGCGTCTCCTTGCCCCGGCCTGTTTGCTTCACATGCTTTAGCGCCTCGCGCGCCGTCATGTCTGGCAACAGCGAAATGTAGTTCGGCGTCATGTGTCGGCCGGCGGTGCCCGGCGGATATCCAAGCAGATCGCGAGCCGCCTTCAATTCGTCGGGCGAGAGAGCTCCAAGAACTTTGCGAGTGACATCGGCCGGCAGCTCTTCCAATAGCTCCGCCTGGTCGTCTGGCGTCATCCCTTCCAGCACGGATCGCATTTGATCGCTGGACAAGGTGTGGATCAGATTCTCCTGATGATCCAGCGGCAGGTACGCGAACACCTGGCCAGCGGACTCACGCGGCAAGAGACGGAAGATCGCCACGTCTTCCTCATCCGGCACTTCGATCAGAACGGAAGCCACGTCTGGCGGAGCCAGTTTCGAAAGCGAGTCGCGCAAATCAGTCCAGCGCTTTTCGCGGATCAGCCGTTTCAAATCACTCATTATCGGCGGGGCAATCATGATTTGCATCCTGCGTGCACGTATGTTCTGAATTCGCGCTGGGGATCGTTCCAGCACGTCAATCTCGCGGGCATACTATCGACTGTGCCACCGATCGTCAAAGCCACGATGGCCGGGCGATCCATTGCTCGAATGCCGAATCGCTGGGATAATCTTAAATTACGAAGCTAAATCGCTCTCCGCACCGACGCACCTCTATCTCTGACTTCAGAACTGCCGGTTCGATTCCAACCATGGCTGCTAGCCTTTGCCAAACTTGCGACCACGTGCGGGAGATCACCTCGGGCACCGGTTCTCGTTTTCTGCTCTGCCAGCTGTCGTTGACTGATGTGCGATTTCCCAAGTACCCGCCGCAGCCGGTTATCCGGTGCGAGGGATACCATAAGCGACCGGCCATCGAAAAAAAGTGATCCTCGGCGAACTAGATTGGATTGCCGGTAAGCGTGCGAGCGACCATGCAGGTTTTCCAGGGTTCGCCTCGTTTTATCGCGACGATTTGGCTACGATGGGCGATCTGCGAGGCGTCACGGTTTGTCCCGGCTTTTTGCAGGAACCCCCCCCTTATTTATTGTCCTGAATGGAATTGCAATGACCCAGCTTCAATCTTGCTCGGACAAAAAAATGGTTCTTAGTGCGTTGTATTTCCGGTTCGCCCAATGGCGACGGTTTGGCTTGGTGGGCCTGGTGCTGTTGATGCTCGTCAATCGTACGGTGGCCGCGCCTGTCGAGCCGGCGACCGTCGAAGCCGCGGCACGCTTGTTGGACCTGCGCACGTTTCCGGTCATGGATGGGGCGACGGAGAGCGGCAGGCGCACGCTGGGGATGCTGATGTACGATGCCAAAGGCGATGCCAAGACGGCTTTTGATTTTCAAAGAAAGCAGTTCAGCCAACGCGGGTGGAAAGAGTTGAAGGGCGGTTATCAGGACGCCACGAACGCCTCGGGGCAATTTACCAAGGACGGCTACACCGTCGCTGTCTCGACTTCCGGCGCGGTGGGCGAGCCAGAGAAGAAAGGATGGTCGCACGTGACGATCATCAATCACGGCAACATTTCGACTTCGTCGCTGCCGGTGCCAAAAGGAGTGAAGCCATTTTACTCGCTAGGTGGCGAAACCTCGTACCTTACCGAGAGCAAGGTTGCCGAGACGGCCGCCGTATGTCGCGAACTGTTGCTCGCCGCTGGCTGGGAGCCCTACGGTGCGGCGGGTGCCGACACGGATTCGCCGATGTTGTATTTCAAACGCAACGCGATTCAAGTCATGGCCTGGATATCGACCGCGCCGGCTCAAGGCAACAAAACCACGATCCGCTACAGCACGACGTTGCTCTCGGCCGATTTGCCCGTGCCGCCGACGGCGCCCGATCCTCGGTACAACGATACGGATAATACTCTGCGCTATGACTGGCCGGATGAGGACGCGAGCCCAGTGTTCACCTTCTACCAAAAGCGGCTGCTCGCGATGGGTTGGAAGCCGACGACCGAGCGGCCGGTCGTCAACGACATGGGAAAGACGCAGTTTCTCATCTTCCGCAATGCGCTGGGAGACATGATCTCGTTGGATCTCGAACGCTTCAGCGGCATTCAACGAGTGAAGGTCCAAAATTGGACAGCCAAGGAAGTCGCTGAATTGGATCGGCTGGCGAAGGAAGCTCAAGAGCGCAAGCGCCAGGAGATGGCGAAAAAGAATATCAAAACCAAGCTCGAAGTGCCGCTGCCCGCCAGGGCCGCCAAAATCGAGCAAGACAACGAAGCGCGATTCGAATTCACGCTCGCCACCGGCGGCGGCCCCGTGGCGTTTCGCGCGTTCCGCGAGCACTTTGGCAAAGCCGACTGGACTGAAGAAGAAGGAACGCGGGCCGAGGCCAACACCGGCAGCATGCAATTCAAGAAAGGCGAAGCCACGCTCCGTTTCAGTTATTTCGATACGGGCCTGACCGATGCCGAAATTACGGTGGCCGGTTCGCTCGGGCTTGTGTTGGAGCCGAAGCCCGTTGTCGATACGGCACCCGCCGACGATGTTCCCAAGACGGCCAAAAAACGTGGCCTGGCAGACCTGCCGGGCATGCCCAAGCTGCCGCCCGGCGTGGAGCTGCCCGACATGCCGGAAGTCGGCGATCTGCTCAAGGGCCTTCAGGCCGGAGAGGGCAACAAAGCTAACGCGGCAGCCAAGAAGAAAGCCGGCAAGCAAGGAGTTCCGGCCTCGAGCGGCGCAGTCAAGGTCGCTGACATTGCCATTCCGCCAGACGCCACGAGCCTGGAATACAACAAGACGACGAAGATGATCAAGGTCGCGAGCTCGCTGGATGTGCGTGGTCTCGGGGAGTTTTTCGTCGCGAAGCTGGCCGAGAACGGATGGACCGACTCGCAGAAACCCACGATCACGGACCACAGCGCGATTTTGAAGTTCGAGAAGGCCGACGCTTCGTTGACCATCTTCGTGCATCCCCATGAAGACGGCAGCGATTCGACCATTATCTGCAAAGGGGTCGCGTGGGATATCGTGCCGCCATCCAAGATAGCCGCGAAGAAGCCTACCAAGAAACCGAAGAAAGACTCGGACGCCGACTCACCAGTGGCGAAGAAGTCGAGCGTCAAGGCGATTGTCGCGCCGCGCATCTCGGTGGCACAGCAGAAGCAGACCGGCGCTATGCTTTTTGCCGGCGGCAAACAGTTCAAACTCGAATACGGCGTGGCGTATGAAACCAAACGCGGCGACGAGACGGCGACCGAAGTGCTGCTGTCGACCAAACCGATCGCCATCGACAAACTCGTCGCATTGCTCAATAACGGACAAGACGGCGGAGATGCCGCAAGTTTCGAGACGCGCCTC
>JAYVCO010000309.1:0-6547 GCA_043749935.1 Planctomycetia bacterium | reverse complement strand
CGCGTGATCGAGCGGCTGCGGGCGCGCGGCGTGACCGTGCTCTACATTTCGCACAAGATGGACGAAGTCTTTCGCCTGGCCGATCGGATTGCCGTGTTGCGCGACGGACGGCTCGTCGATACGCTCGATCGCAGGCAAACCGATCCGCGCAAAGTGACGCATCTGATGGTGGGCCGCGAAATCGAAGAGACCGACCTTTCGCGTCCCCGACAGCCCGGCAACGTGGCCCTTGCGGTCGAACATCTCTGGCTCCCCTGGCCAGGCCACGCCCGGCAGTGGCGGCTGGAAGACATTTCGTTTTCGCTACGACGAGGAGAAATTCTAGGAATCGCCGGCCTGATGGGCGCGGGCCGGACCGAGTTGCTCGAATGCCTGTTCGGCGCCACGAGCGAGACGCCTTTGGGCCGGATTGTGCTCGATGGCCAGGAAGTCGCCTTCCGCCACCCGGCCGATGCCAAGCGGGAAGGCATTGCGATGGTGGGCGAGGATCGCAAGCGGCTGGGGCTGTTCTCGCAAATGACGGTCGGCGAGAACATCACGCTCTGTACACTCGAAAAGTCGGTGCGCAAGGGTTTGCTAAGCCGGCGGCGCGATCGCGCGCGCGCCCAAAGCATCGTCGACCAGTTGAGCGTGCGAACCGCGGGAGTCGAGGGCCCGATCACGAGCCTCAGCGGTGGCAATCAACAGAAGGCGATCATCGGCCGCTGGCTTTTGACCGAACCGAAGGTTTTGTTGCTCGACGATCCGACGCGCGGCATCGACGTGGGCGCAAAGGCCGAGTTGTATCGCCTGATGGATCAGCTCTGCCGCGAGGGGCTGGGAATCATCGTCACCTCCAGCGAGCTGCCCGAGTTGCTCACGCTCTGCGATCGGATCTTGGTGCTCTGCGAAGGCCGCCAGACGGGCGAGTTCACCCGCAGCGAAGCCACCGAGCAGCGGATCATGGAAGCCGCAACGATGCGACGTGTGGCGGTCTAGCTGCCGACGTATTTCGCGTACAGTCCGCGCGCCGTTGCGATATCGTCGGTGCCGCTGACGATGGCTCGACCGTCGGGGAATATTGTCAGAACATGCTCGCCGATCGTGGCTCGCACGAGATGCCGATTTTGGGTAACCTGGCCGACGCTGCCGAGTTTTTCGGCAAGTGTGGCGAGGGAAATCGTGGCGCCGCGCGGCGGGCTGAGCTGCACGGCGTTGCGGCCGCAAAGAATGGCCGAATGGCTCGCCCGTTGGCCGGAGAGCCAGGGAAACTCTCCTTTGCGGCAAGCCGGACAATCGCTCGTCGCTCGCAGACTATCGAGGCTGACTTGCCGAATGCGGTTGTCCCAAATATCGACGACGGTCAGCGAACGGTTGATCGCCTGTTGATTGCCGCTCAAGATTTTTAGAGCCTCGTTAGCTTCGAGCGAGGCGATGATGTTGATGATCGGCGCCAGAATGCCGGCCGTGTCGCAGGTTGGCGTCGAGCCTGGTGGCGGAGTGTCGTTCATCAGGCAACGCAAGCAGGCCGTTTCACCTGGGACGATAGTCATCGTTTGCCCTTCGGCACCCAGGCAGCCGCCGTAAATCCAGGGCAGGCCCCGTTTATGCGCAACGTCGTTGAGCAGCATCCGAATTTCGAAGTTGTCGGTACCATCCAGAATGATGTCGATCCCTTCGGTCAGTGCCATCACATTGGTGTGATCGATATCGGTCACTAGAGGCTCGATCGTGATCTGCGAATTGATTTGTTCCAGTTTGGCCGCGGCGGCGATCGCCTTGGGCAAACCGGCGGCCACGTCGGCCTCGTCGAACAGCACCTGCCGTTGCAAGTTGTTCATTTCTAGAAAATCGCGGTCGACGATCCGCAAAAATCCCACGCCGCTGCGCGCCAGCGTGTTGGCGATCACCGATCCCAACGCCCCGCAGCCGCAGACCAGCGCCCGGCTCGCGGCCAATCGCCGCTGCCCTTCTTCGCCCAGCGGCGCATAGCGCATTTGCCGCGCGTAGCGATCGAAGTTGGTCGAGGGATGTTGGTTGTCAGTCATCGCGCGATCACCCCTATACCAAATACCCTGCAAAGTCGCCGCGGCCGGCCAGATCTCGCTGCAACAGGTCGCATTTTTGTCTCGCTTCAGCAATTCTGGCAAGCTTGCCCGCCATTCGCACGGCGATCATCGGTAGAGGACAATTGCGTACTTTGCCGGCGAAAGCTTCAGGATTATCCGTTTCGCAAAGCAACGCTTGTGCCCACGCCGCCGGAACGATCGGTTCGTCGCGGCCGAATCGCTGAACCAGAATCAGATTATGCGCTACGGCCTCGGCGGGTTCCTCCCAATTGCCTGGCAGGACGACAAACGCGATCGCCGCGTGTTGGCTCAGGCGTCGCAGAGTCGGCGCGTCGGCCGCGTCGAGCTCGGCTGCCAGCAAGACACCGATTCGACTAGCCTCGCTGGCTAGCGCTTCATCGGGATTGCGCACCAGCATGACCATGTCGATGTCGCGCCAGGCAGCCAATTCCGTCGGCGGTACATCGCTCGATAAGACACCACGTAACACCCAACGTTTTCCATCGTAGAAAAAATTGCGCCCCTGGATGCCCAGTGTGCGAAGGCCAAATCTTCTTTGTGCCTCGGCGAGCACCTTATCGCCCTGCTTGAGTTGCAGATGGGCCTGATAGAGGTGCGGCATTTCCGGCGTCCAGAAGCATGGCTCGGGCACAACGGCCATGGCCAACAGCGACTTGCCCGGCCCTCGGTCGGCAAAGGAAAATTTGGCGGTCAAAGTCTCGGCATACTCGCAGTACGGTCCAGTCAAGCTACCGCAAAGTTGAAATGGATGTTCGTCACTGTCGATCGGCAGTTGCGCGTACACGTGACAAACCGTATCCGACGCTTCGCCGAAAAAGATTTCGAGCCGTGTTGCAAAGTCGTCGTGAGTTTCAAGACTGTTAAGTTTCATCGCTAATGGTAACCAGCCGCTGCTGGGCCGCCTTCTCCTCTTCCACGAGAGCCTTGGCCAGAAAGCGTCCGGTGACTGATTCTTTGGAGCGAGCTACCGCTTCGGGCGTGCCTTGGGCCACCACTCGGCCCCCTTCGTCCGCCGCGCCGGGCCCAAGATCGACAATGTAATCGGCGGCCTTCATCAATTGTAAGTTGTGTTCGACGACTATCAGCGAATGCCCCACATTCAGCAACGCCGTAAAGCAGTCGAGCAACTGCACCACGTCTTGGAAGTGCAGCCCGGTCGTCGGCTCATCGAGAATGAACAACGAGCGTCCGCGACGCGTGGCCGACATGAACGTGGCAAGCTTGAGGCGCTGCGCTTCGCCGCCCGAAAGCGTGTTGGCCGGCTGTCCCAGACGTAAATAATCGAGCCCGACGTCGATCAGCCGCCTCAGCCGGGCCTGTACTTTAGTTTGGCCTCGAAAGAAAGTGAACGCCTCGCGAATTGTCATTTCGAGCACTTCTGCGATATTCCGGCCCCGATACTTGATGTCCAAGACCTCCTTGCGATATCGTTTGCCGCCGCACTGGTTGCACTTCATATAGACATCGGCCAAGAACTGCATGTCGATGGCAATATACCCATCTCCTTGGCAGGCGCTGCAGCGCCCCCCATCGACATTGAAGCTGAAATGCGCGGCATCGTAGTTCCGCGTGCGGGCCTCGACCGTTTCGGCAAAGACGGCCCGAATCTCGTCGAAGGCTTTGATGTAGGTGACCGGGTTGGAACGAGGCGATCGGCCGATGGGACTCTGGTCGACCAGGATCACGTCTTCCAACTGTCCGTCGCCGAAGACGTCGTCGTAGTCATACGGTTTCGGCGCGTCCTTTCGCATTCGTCGACAGAGCGCCGGATATAATGTGTCTTCAACCAGCGTACTCTTGCCGGAACCGCTCACGCCGGTGACGAGGCAAAGCAGCCCGAGCGGAAATTCGACGGTAATGTTTTGCAAGTTGTTTCCGCGCGCACCCGCCAGGCGAATCCATCCGTGGTTCGGCGTGCGTCGTTTTTCCACCGGAGCCACTCCACGGCGGCCGGACAGAAAATCTCCTGTAATGCTGCGCGGGCTAGAGAGTATCTCCTCGGGCGTGCCCTGAAACACGACTTCGCCACCACGCTCACCGGCTCCTGGGCCGATTTCGATAATCTGGTCGGCCGCCTGGATCATCGCCTCTTCATGTTCGACCACGACGACCGAATTGCCCCGATCGCGCAGCGAACGAATCGAGCCAATCAGTCGGTCGATATCGCGAGGGTGAAGCCCGACCGAGGGTTCGTCGAGAACGTAGAGCATGTTGACCAGGCTCGAGCCCAGCGCCGTGGTCAGTGCCACCCGTTGCGTCTCGCCGCCGCTCAACGTGCGTAGCGTGCGGTCGAGCGCCAGATACCCGAGTCCCACATCGACCAGGTACTTCAAGCGGGATTGGGCCTGATCCAACATGATGCGGCCAACTTGACGCTCCCAGGGGCTTAGCTCCACGTTCCGCAGAAAGGTAAGAGAGTCCTGAATCTTCATGGCCGAAATCTCGGCGATATTCTTGCCGCCAATTTTCGTGGCCAGCGCCTCGGGCCGCAGCCGAGCACCCTGACAGGCCGGGCACGGCCGATAGCTGCGCCAGCGACTGAGAAAAACTCGCAGGTGCATCTTGTACTTGCGGCGTTCCAGCCAGGCGAAGAAACCTTTGAGCCCGCCGAAGTTTTGCTCGGGCACACCTTCCAGGATGAGTTGCCTGGCTTCTTCGCTCAAATCCCGATAGGGTACGTCGACAGGTAAGCCGTAGCTGGGGGCCAGCTTGACCAGCTCCTTCAACTCATGAGCGTAAGCCGGAGTGTTCCAAGGAGCGATCGCCCCCTCTTTTAGGGTCTTGCCGGGATCAGGCACCACCAAGTCCATATCAACATCGATGACGTTGCCGAATCCCTCGCACTCGGGGCAGGCTCCCAATGGACTATTAAAGCTGTACAGCCGTGGCTCGGGCAGCGGATAGTCGAGCCCGCAAGTCTCGCAGCTCAGCTCCGTGCTGAAGACCAGTTGGAGCCAAGGCGTGCCGTCCAACTCAAACACCTTGCCGCCCAGGGAAGGCGCGCCGGCTTCGGCATCGGGAACTGGGATGAATGCGACTGCTTTCCCATGCCCCTTAGCAAATGCCGTCTCCAAAGAATCGCGGAGCCGCTCGGCACTGGCGCCACCAGCCACCAGGCGATCTACGACAGGATACACACCCGAACCGGCTGCCTCTTGGTGGACTTCAGACCATGCCTCATCGGCCAGGGTGACAAGTCGATGGCCGACCACGGCCCGAACAAAACCCTCCTCCTGAAAGGCGGGCCACAACCCCCGCTCGTCGCCAGCCGATGGCTCCGCGGCGAACGCGATCAAATAGCGAGTACCCGGGGGCAAACGATCAAGCACATCCGAAACGGACTGCGGAGTATGGCGCCGCACTCCCTGGCCGCATCGATAGCAAATGACACGGCCAATCTTGGCAAAAAGCAGCCGCAGATGATCGCTGGTTTCAGTGGTGGTACCCACCGTCGAGCGGCTGGATCGGCTGGTGTTCTTGTGCGTCACCGCGATGGCGGGCGGAATGCCATCGATTCGCTCCGCCAATGGCTTTTCGAGCCGTTCCAGAAACTGCCGGGTATAGGCCGAGAAACTATCGATGTATCGCCGCTGCCCCTCCGCATAGAGGGTGTCCAGCGCCAGGCTCGTCTTCCCGCTGCCGCTCAGGCCGCACAGAACGACCAGCTTGCGATGCGGGATATCGAGATCGATCTCCTTCAGATTGTGGACCGCGACACCGCGGAGGGCAATCGAACGGACAGTCACAGGGGCCTCGAGTTTTCGAGCGTCGAAACCTTTTATCATAGGCGTGTGCGCGGCCGGGGGCCAGCGCGACTACCCGGCCTGGGCTCCTGGTCACGCGCCGCCTCGAATGAACACCGCCAAGGAGCAATAAAGACATCGGGCAGCGACGAATCTGAGGGAGTCGCGAGAGCTTCGGAAGAACAAACCCAGGAGAACGCTGGCGGGGGGGGACGAGACTCGCGCGTTCAAACAACTAATCGTCTCTACCCACCATCTGTACCTACACACCCGACCGAAAGGAGGTGAAGAAAGTGGACATCGGCGTCGCCTGTTTGCCACGCATGGATTCATGGCGGATCGGGGTCACGCCAATGCAGGCGTCTGGTTCAACGTCAAAGTCGTCCCAATCGACACAGCCTGTTCGCTTCTCGCCGTTAGTCCTCTTGGGCATTTGATTTGCAAGCCGACTCAGCATCCATGAAAATGCCTGGCTAACTTCGATTTCATCGAACATCTAGCAGACCGACAGAAATCGATCTGATAAGCTAAAGACTTTGACCGATCCGTTCGCTACCGCCCTGGGCGAGGCTTCCCTTTCGCGGAATACCTGGTCCGATGTCCATTTTGGCGGAAACCGCAATGAATCAAGGGGACGCGTTGTCACCCATGAGAACGGAGTGCGCGCTTTGACGGTTTGTATTGTTGGGAAGTGCGAGACCAAACTCGCCGAATCTACCACCGATCTGAAGTGGT
>JAYVCO010000308.1:0-3748 GCA_043749935.1 Planctomycetia bacterium | reverse complement strand
GTTTGCATGGGCATTCAATTCACTCAGGTTCGGATTAAAGTTATTGCGGACACGATCTGTTCACTTCGCAAGCCGCAGACAATCTCACCGCATCAGTACGTCAGTTCCGCTTCGATGCGGGCCAGTTGCGTTTCGAATTGCTGATCGATCGTGCCGAATTTTGTTTCGATGCGACACCCACCTTGCGTGATTTGCGGATCCGCGACGATTCGGGCTTTGCCCAGGCTCGATAGTTCCGCGATCAGAAGCTGGACCTGGTTGCCCATGGCCTTCACGTCGGAGGGGTGCATTCGGAGTTGAAAGTCGCCGCTGCCGGCAGCCAGTTCCAGGGCCTCTTTGACCAGCGAAACAGTAATTTCTGGCGATCGCTCGAGCTCGCGACGAATCACTCGCTGCGCGATTGCAGCCGCCACGTGCACGGCCATTTTTTCCCAGTGCAACAACCATTCGGCCTTGGCTTCATGGATCCGATCGACCGCTTCGCGCACCGCCGGTAGTAGTGTCGACAGTTGCTGGCCCAGTTTTTCATCGCAAGCTCGTTCAGCGGCTTTCAGAGCCGCCGCGTGCGCCTCGCCTTCGGCCCGGTGACGAATCGTTGTGGCGTCTCGTTCCGCTAGGGCCAGGATTTCAGCGGCCTGTTTGCGGACCGTCTCCAGATACTCCGCCGCTCGATCGGCTAGGTCCTCGAAATTGAACGGACCAGCCTCAAGGGCCTGAGTCCCAGTCGCTTTGATGACGGTTGCCATGAATCGTCGCCCCAAGTTTTCAGCGCCACGGGGTGCGCCAGCCGATTTGGACAAGGAGGATTACACCGCCACGCTCAACCGTCCGCGAACATCGGGCGCAATCTCGCCCCGCATCTCCAATTGTCCCGCTAATTCGGCCAATGCATGCTGGGCTTCTTCAACGTCGCTCAATCGAGTGGGGCCAAGGGCCCGCAATTGCGCTCGGAGCAACTCGGATTCTTCACGCGGAAAAAGGTCGAACACCCGCCGGGCAAACTCGGTTCCTGCGCCTGCTAGAGCTAGCACTAACAACTCTGAGTCAGCATGATGCAAGACAACCGTCAGCGACGCCGGATCCAAGTGTTCCAGTTGGGCGAAAGTGAGCGGCGAGGGCTGGACCGTTTTGATCCGGCTGACCAGGTGCCGATCGTGACGCGCCAGATTGGCCAAAATGCTTTGCTTAGCCCAGGGACTGGCGGCTCCCAAGATGTTACTCAGAGCGGAAATTCCCGCGGCGCGGCGCTGATTGCTGCGGACCTGGTCGCAGAGCCACGACTCGAGGCCCTGCTCTACTTCGCGCAACACTTCTGGGTCCGTTTCGTCCAAATCGACCAAACGTCGCGCGACCTCGATTTGCAATTCATCCGATAGCCCTGCCAATACCTCCGCCGCGCGATCGGATGGCAAATGCGAGACGACGACGGCAATCGTTTGCGGATGCTCGCGATCCAGAAACGGTCCTAGCGATTGGGCCGAAGCTTCCTGCAAAAAACGAAATTGCGAGGCCTGCGAGGCACGAGGATTGTCGGTTCGAATTGCTTCCACTGGTACGGAGGAGTTGGAGAGGTAGTTTGGCAATTGGCCGTCGAGCTCGATACCCGCGGGCTGCTTATCGGGCAATAGCGGACCAATTCGAAAGAACTCTTGAATGACTTCGTTCTCTTCGGCCGGATCGATGTCGACCAGGCATTCGACGGCCTCGCGCAGCGCGTGAGCCTGGCCCGGCGACATTTGTCGAAAAATGGCTTCGGCATTTTCGTCATCCAGGCTAGCGACCAGCACGGCCGCTTTGCGCAAGTTGCGATGTTTTTGTTTCATGATTTAGCTCGCATTTCCGATCCAGGTGCGCAAAATGCTCACTGCCGCTTCGGGATCGTCATTCACGATCTCGGCCAATTCGTCGCGCAGTGAAGGCTGGCTGCCATCGCGGCGTTTGAATCGACCTCCTCCCGTGAACCGACCGTCGCCCGTTGCGTCCAGCGGCTCGTCCGACTCATCGTCAGACAACAGCGAAAATGCCCGCGCCTTGTCTTGCACTGCTGAGATGGGATTCCGGGCCGGATCGGTAGGGGTCGATCTCACGATCGAGCGCAGCACCAACAGACTCACGAGCGCCAGTCCTCCCAGCGCCAAAGCATTCCAATGCTGGCCTAACCAGGCCAGCGCGCTTTCCTGCGCGGTCAGCTCTGGCAATGGAGCACTATGGATCGGGTAGAACGTCGAAACGGCGACCTGCGGAGAAACATCGAGCGTTTTGTCTCGCAGCGGCAGTAGCGTCACGATCATCTCTTCGATCTTCTTTTTCTCGGCGGCCTGCAACTCGGCCAGCGCGGCCGGATCTGGTCTGGTTTCAGTTTGACCTTCGGGCGGAGGATTTTGCCTGCGCCACACTTCTTCGTAATACGTGTTTGGCACCGCCACGGAAACCGTGACTCGCTTTGGCGTGCGACCTTCGCGCACGATGCGCTTTTGCATGATCGGCATGGCTCTGGGCGGCTGCTTTTGATTCGATTCGTCGCCGACCATCGGCAACAAGCTGCCGCCGCCTTTCGCAGATCGATTGGCTTCGCCATTTCTTCCCAGCGTGGGCCACTGCCCGCTGGTGTTCTCGTCGTTGGCGATGCTACCGCCAGGTTCTCGGCGGCGTTCCGAATGCTTGGGCTCGTACTCGGTCGCGGTCTCCTCGTTCGATAGCTCCGGATCGAGCTCCACGTTGGTCGTGACCACGACACCCGGAATATAGGACAATACCCGGCCGATACTTTCTTCCCAATCGCGTTGCAACCGCTTTTTGTAATCGGCGTAATCGCCCATCGTCCCGCCGGAAGTCGAGTCGAGCCCGCCGTTTCCGGCAAAACTGCGCGCATTGCGCAGATCGATCACGGTGACGGCTTCCGGCTTCAGTCCGGCAACCGAGCCGGCCACCAGGTTTTTCACTACCGAGACAAGATCCGCAGTGACGGGCTGTAGGCCCTTGGGTTGAATGCTGACCGAGGCCGTGATGATCTTCTTCGCGAACAGGTCTCGCTTGATTTCTTCATCGATTTGAACGGCGCATTTGTCGACGCCGCTCATCGAATTGATGATGCCTTGCAATTCGCGCTGCCGGGCGATTTTGATCTGGGTTTCTTGTTGCAGACGATTTGGAGAAAAGAAGCTGTTCGTATTGACGGCCTTGTGGAGAAACTCGCCGAATTCGGCCGGCAGCGCGTTGGCTTCCGCCAAGGCGGCCATGTATTTCGACTGCTGCCCGCTGGGCACTTTGACCCGCGCGCCGTCGAGTTGAGCTTCCAACCCGGCTTTGCCAAAGGCGGCCTGCATGTCTCGCAGTTGACTGGGCGAAAACATTTCACCGCCCATCAGGTACGTATCGGGACCCGACACTTGATGGTTGAATAGAAACGCCACGCTCACGACCGCAACGACCAGCAACAGCGCGGAGGTAGTCCGTGCGCCGGGCGTCATCGATCTAAAGAGCTCAACGAGTTGAGCGTAGGCTTTGTTGAGGAAATCCATCCATGGAACCTCGTGTCAGCGGCTGAGGCGATTTGTTCTTATCGTGGGCCGAGTAGCATCCTGCCGGCGGCCCAGTTCGTTGTCAGATCCGCAGATCCTTGATTTCGTTATACGCGCCCACAAGACTGTTCCGCACGTCCATCATGGTCCGAAATGCTTGATTGGCTTTTTCGATCGAAGCGCGAGATTCGACCAGGTGCGTCTGACCGGCGTGCAGCGTACTCTCC
>JAYVCO010000307.1:0-3836 GCA_043749935.1 Planctomycetia bacterium | reverse complement strand
CGATTGGATTCCGGTGCGGCCGGGGGCGCACTACATGATTGGCGGAGTGACGGTTGACATGGAGGGCCGCACTTCGCTACCGAATCTGTGGGCGGCCGGCGAGGTCACTTCGAGCGGGTTGCACGGTGCGAACCGCCTGGCGTCGAACAGTTTGCTGGAAGGGCTCGTCTATGGCGCGCACGCGGGCGAAGGCGCGGCGCGCGCGGCGGCCACGATCGCAGACGATTTTCGAGCCCTGCCGCTCGTGAATCCGCCGGTCGAAGAGGCCACCGAGGCGTTGAATCTGGCCGACATCCGCAATTCGCTCAAGAGCCTGGTGTGGCGCAGCGCCGGCGTGCGGCGCGACCGCGAGCACCTGTTGGAAGCGTCCGAGAACATCGACCGCTGGTGCGGCTACGTGCTACCGCGCCAGTTTTCCGACACGAGCGGTTGGGAGCTGCAAAACATGCTCACCGTGGCGCGGATCATCATCGAAGCCGCGCTCGAGCGCGAAGAGACGCGCGGCGTGCACCTACGCACCGATTTTCCCGAACCCGACAACGCCCACTGGAAGCGGCGGCTGACATTTTTCCGAAAATAACGGGGAAATGAATTGGCCTGAATGGATTGGGCGCTGGGGAACGCGGCATTTGCTCCGGCGTTTCGGGCGTCCCTGGAAAATTTCCCAGTTTATCCGATCCAAAATGGCCGCACTTGCGTAAGTCTGGACAGAGACGCTATGCTCGTAGTCACTTCTAGGTCGCTTTAGGGGCCGTTTTTTGCCTCAAAGCGGGCCAACGGCGCTACACCGCAGCCGACTTTGATGCCGGACGCGTTTCGGGTGACCGCACCTTATCGGTTTCCCAACTGGGTTGGTTTCCCATTTGGAGAATTCGACGGAGGGACCGGTTGCTGCCAATCGAATCACTAGCTGGGAGTAATCCAACGATGAGCCAACCGCAAGGCCCCGCCATGATCGAAGCCGTGGGGCTGGCAAAATACTATGGCGACTTTGCCGCCGTTGAAGACGTCTCGTTCAGCATTCCCCAAGGACAGGTCGTGGCCTTCCTCGGTCCCAACGGGGCCGGCAAAAGCACGACCATGAAGCTTCTGACCGGGTACCTGGCCCCCTCGAAAGGCACGGCGCGGATCGCCGGCCACGACATGGGCAGCGACCGCCTGGCTGGTTCGGCCCGCTTGGGATACCTGCCGGAAAACGGCCCTCTGTATCCCGACATGACCCCGCGCAGCTTGCTGGAATTTTTCGCCGACGCGCGCGGGCTGACTCCGCAGCGCAAGCGCCAGCGGATCGAGGCAGTCGTCGAGTTGTGCGCCCTGGGCAGCGTGATCGGCAAAGCCATCGGCAAATTGTCCAAGGGATATCGACAGCGCGTGGGCATGGCCCAGGTGCTCTTGCACGAGCCGGACGTGCTGATTCTCGACGAACCGACCGCCGGCCTGGATCCCAATCAGATCCGCGAAGTTCGCGAAACGATCCGCACGTTGGGCCGTAACAAAACCATTCTGCTCTCGACCCATATTCTGCAAGAAGTCGATGCGATTGCCAGCCGCGTGCTGTTCATCAACGAAGGCCGGCTGGTCTATGACGGGCCCGTTTCCGGTTTGACCGCGGACGGCCGCGACTTGGACAAGCACTTTTACGAGTTGACCGCGCAGTCCGGTTGATGGGCCAGCGAGTTCCGCGGCGGGCGAGCTCAACGAAGCCAATTCAGAATTACCGAAATCAGGTTGTCTATCATGAATCCTCACGTGATCCGCGCGATTTTCAAACGCAACTTCGTCAGTTACTTCAGTAACCCGACGGGCTATGTGTTCATCTGCGTGTTCGTGTTGCTCAGCTCGTTCGCGGCCTTTTGGCCCAATGAGTTTTTCAACGCGAACCTGGCCAATCTGGACCAGTTGAACAAGTATTTGCCGTTCATCATGCTGGTCTTCATTCCGGCGATCACGATGAGCATTTGGGCCGACGAGCGGCGGCAAGGCACCGACGAGTTGCTGCTGACAATTCCCGCCGGCGACTTCGACGTCGTGCTCGGCAAATACCTGGCCGCAGTGGCCATTTTCGGCGTGTCGCTGTTGTTCTCGCTGGTGTCCAACTTTTTCGTGTTGCTCTCGCTGGGCGATCCGGACTTCGGCTTGTTGGCCGGCACGTACTTCGGCTATTTCATCGTGGGACTGGCGATGCTCGCCACGGGAATGGTGGCCTCGTTCCTGACCGGCAATCTGACGGTGGGATTCATCTTGGGCGCGCTGTTCAACGCTCCTTTGGCCTTTGCCGAATCGGCGCCCGACTGGTTGTGGTTCATCAAGCGCTTGAGCATTACCGAGCAATTTCGCGATTTCTCGCGCGGCGTGATCAGTTTCGCCAGCATCGGCTATTTTCTAGCGATCGTGGCCTTGATGCTCTACCTGAGCGTGGTGCTGATCGGGCGGCGTCATTGGCGCGGCGGACGCGAGACGCAATCGATGGCAGGCCACTATGCCGTTCGCTTTCTGGCACTGGTCGCGGTCGTGATCAGCTTGAATGTGTTTCTGTCGCACCACGATCAGATGCGTGCTGACGTCACCAGCGAGGGGCTCAGTTCATTGGCTCCGCAAAGCCGGGAGCTGTTGACGAAGCTCGACCTGAAGCGGCCCGTGGTGATCGAGTATTTCGTCAGCCCGACCGTGCCCGAGACTTATGTGCAAACGCGGCTCAACTTGCTCTCGACGTTGCGCGAGCTGCAAGCGATCAGCGGCGACAAGTTGCAAGTGATCGGCCACGACGTCGAGCCGTTCAGCGACGAAGCGACCCGCGCCGAACAACAGTTCGGCATTCGCCCAGTGCCTGTCGAGTCGCGCTCACGAGGTGCCCGCTCGCGGGAAGAGGTTTTCTTGGGACTGGCGTTTACCTGTGGGTTGGACAAAGTCGTTTTGCCGTTTCTCGACAAGGGAATTCCGGTCGAGTACGAGTTGGTGCGTTCGATTGCCACGGTCAGCCAGCAGAAGCGCAAGAAGATTGGCGTGCTGACGACGGATGCAAAGCTCTATGGCACGTTCGACATGCAATCGATGTCGCCACCGCGCAACGAGCTGATCATCGAAGAATTGCAGAAGCAATACGACGTGGTGCAGGTCGACCCGACCAACCCGATCACGGAAAAATACGACGTGCTGCTGGCCGTGCAGCCTTCGTCGCTTTCGCCACCGCAATTGGAGAACTTCATCGCCGTCGTCAAAACCGGACAGCCGACGGCGATCTTCGAAGATCCCTTTCCATACATGGCACCCGACGTGCCGGGTACGCTCGCGGCCAAGCAGCCGCCCGGAGCCGGCAACCCGTTCATGCAACAGCGAACGCCGCCGCAGCCCAAGGGTGACATCGCTCAGCTCTGGAAACTGCTGGGAGTCGATTTCGGCGGCGACAACGTGGTTTGGCAGCAGTACAACCCGATGCCGAAGCTCTCGGGCTTCATTACCCGCGAGTGGGTGTTCGTCGATCAAGGCAGCGGCGCCAAGCAGCCGTTTGATTTGAAGAGCCCGGTCACTTCGAAGCTGCAACAATTGCTGTTCTTGTTCCCCGGTTCGCTGCGAGCCTTGAACAGCTCGCACATGAAGTTCAGCGAGCTGGTCTCGACCAGCGACCGCACAGGCACGATTCGCTACGACCAGATCATGGAACGCAGCTTCATGGGTCCGCCGCGGATGAACCCCGAGTTGACGCTGCTGGAACGTCCGACCAACGAGAAGTACGTCATCGCGGCGCAAATCCGCGGCAAACTCGACGCCGAAAACAAGCCGATGTCCGATAAAGTCGCGGAAGTGGCCCAGGCCGAACCCAAGAGTGACGCGGACAG
>JAYVCO010000306.1:0-4074 GCA_043749935.1 Planctomycetia bacterium | reverse complement strand
GCTCGTGGCGCAATGGATTCACACCGCAGCCCCCAACGCCAGTCGGCCAGATCGCATTGGGCTGCGTTTCGGACGTGCCGTCAACTAAGTTTTCGGCAGCGTCGAAATTCAGCGCGTTTGCACTCAGCTAATTCTGTCGAAACCCAGGTCGCTGGCTCACTGCTAATTCATTTGCACGTTTGAGCCTGGGCTTACGGACGCATCAACCACTTGGCAGCGGCGACGGCCTTCTCTTCCGGTGGTCCGCCGTAGGGTTGCAGCTTGCCGCTGGCTCCGGCTGCGGTGTACGCAGCGCTCACCAGGCCAGGAGCCATCGGACCTTCGCCGGAGAGCCAAAGTTCGCCGGGCGCTCCGAGCGCCAGCATACCCGGCAGATCGCCGTACCTGGCTCCGCCCGCTAGAAAGTTCAAATCGTTGATCGAGCTCAATTTGGCGAAGCGGAATCCATCGGTATCGATCGCCGCCCGTGCGACTACGTCGCCGGCCTGTGCTCTGGCGGCCGCGACCCAAGCGCCGGCAACACCGAAACCAACCAGATCGAGCTGCGGCCGCTCGTCGGCATAGGTTCGGCAGAACGAGACGGCCGTCAGGATGTCGTGAACGCGCTGGGCAAAGAGTGCGGGATTATAGCCGAGGGTGTAGCCCGCAAACTCGCGAGGCGTGTCGACGCGGCGAGGCTGGACGGGCGGTTTTCCATCGGCGAGGAACTCGCCTTGATACAGAAGGTCGAGCCCCACGACCGCCGCACCAGACGTCAGCAATTCGCGAACCGCGGGCACCGGCGCGCCGTCGGCACCGTACAACCCGGCCTTGCCAGCCTCGTGGGCCCAGATGACGACTCGCTTGTTCCAATTCTTCGGGTGCAAGATGACCAGTGGAATCTCTTCCTCCGCCGGCTTGTTCCTTAACAGCGCGCCAAATTGTTTATATTCGGTCTTGTCATCTTCCGTGCCCGGCTCGTATTCCAGCGACTCGGCCGGAGTCAATCCTCGGCCAATCAGCACGTCGATACCCCCGCCCAGAACTTCTCGCAGCTTGGCCAACGAGGCCGCATCGCTGGGGGTCAAGGCCGAGATCTGCCGCTCGGAATCCTGCGTCATGCTTTTCAACAGCGACCGTTCATAGTCACCGCCGCCAGCAGGCTTGGGATGTTCCGAGTCCCAAACGGTCAATTCGGCCGTAGAAAGCGGCTGATAATCTTCTTCCAAGACGGGTTCGGCCAAGCCCAGCTTCAAATGCTTGTTGAACCACTGATACATTACCTCGCGGCTCACGTAGTTGTAGTTGTGGCCGAACTGGGTCATTACTTTCGCCATCACGAGCTCCGGCACGCCCAGCATCGCGTAATGCTGCTTCAGCTCTGGAAATCCCTTGGTGGCCAGCTCCTTGGTCCAGTCATTGGCGCCGGTCATGCCCAACGGCCGAGGCGCCATCATGGCCGCGAACTCGACGTTGCCAGTGCCGATGCGAAGGTTCGAGCAATTTTCGCACGTACAGCCCCCTTGCATCCCGGTCGAGACCATCACGGCCGGAAAGGCCACCGCCGGCCGTGGATCGATCGCGCACAAAATGAACGTCTGCGTGCCGCCGCCGCTGGCGCCCGTCACGCCAATGCGCGCGGCATCGACTTCGGGCAGTTCACTGAGCCAGTCCAGCGCGCGAATGGAGTTGTACGTTTGCAGGCCCATGATGGTCTGCTGGCGAAGTTCGGCTTGAGTGCTGAAAAATCCCCAATTTTCCGGTGTATCGAACTCGGGTCGCTGTTTGCTGAATCCGTGCGCCAGCTCGAAGGGGATTTGCACGCTATCGGCATAACCAATCATGTCGTAGTGAAAGACCACGCAGCCCATCCGGGCCAGTTGCACGCAGCGGGCTTGCAACACCGAGCGACCCGATTCGAAACGCTCGGCTCCTTCGGCAATGAATTGTCTCGTTTTTTCCACTCCGGCATCCGTGAAGCGGCCATTGGGCCAGTGCCCATGCGGGCAGAGCACGCCAGGCAACTTGCCGCTCTTGCCCTTCGGCCGATAGAGACTGCCAGTCACAAAGTGCCCAGGAAAGCTTTCCAGATAGACGCGTTCAACCGTGTAGCCTTCACGATCGATCTTGCCGTGCACGACCGCGTTGGCGGGCGTCTTGGCCGGCATCGGCCACAGGCCATTGGCCACCAAGATGCGACGGCGAACTTGCTCGGCTCGCTTGGTCCATTCCTCGGCGCTCTTACTCGGCACAAAGGGGAAGTAGCTGTTGAGATCTTTCAGTTTGTCGAGTCGCTTGTCCTTGGGCACCTGACCCGCGGGCAGCACGCGCGGCACGTCGGCCGCGGCTACCCGAGCCAGCAGGATCGAAAGCAGGCATGCCAAGAGAGTTGCACTTCGAAAGCACGAAAGAGCGGGATTCAGCATGGGAGCGACTCACGGGTGAAAAAAAGGCGTGGCAAAGGCGGGAAACGATCCGAGTACAATGAAAGCAACGTCCAGCCTATTTGTAATGGCGGGCAATTTCCAGAGGTTTTGTCGATTGTAGCCAAAATCCAGCCGTAAGTCGCGTCTCGACCAGGCGGTTGGATATCTCTCGCGGGGACCCGTCCGATGGCCAGCACGCACGCCGTGATTTACGTCGCCGCCAATGCCGAGCAGGCTCATTTGCTCAAAAACGTGCTCACCGAGCAGGGCATTTTTGCTTATGTGACGAACGAACAGTTGCAATTGGGTGCGGGCGAACTGATGGGGTTGCCAACCGCCCCGCGCGTCGTCGTCGATGAATCCGATGCCGAGGACGCCCGCCAGATCGCCCTGGAATTCGAACAAGCCCTCAAGGGAAATGCCTTATCCGAAGACTCAAGCGAGCTCGAGATCGAAGCAAACGAGCGGGCCGCCTGGCCAAAATGCCTACATTGCAACCGGCCCCGACACACGAGTTGTCCGACTTGCGAGACGGCCGGAAGTAGTTTTCCTCTGGCGTTCATGCCGCCTGGGGCGGCTGGCGAGGTACCCAGCGACAAGCCGCAAAAGCTGTTGGTGATTTGCCCCACTTGCGATGAGCCCTTCACGCCGATTTTTCTGGCCCGGTGCGAATGGTGCGGGCACCGCTTTGGCGATGGTCGGGAAATGCCGGTCAACGAGCCGTCGGACAAGTATGAATTCAACGAGCGAGTATGGATCGTGATCGTGGGGCTGGTGATCACGCTGGGAGCGGTCTTCGCCATTTTTGCCAACATCGCGCGGCAATCATAGCTCGCGGCCTTAGCTTTTCCCGCTGATCTCGGTCAACTGTTGCTCGCTCTCCATTTGTCGGATTTCTTCCGTGATTTTCATCGAGCAGAATTTCGGTCCGCACATGCTGCAGAAGTGGGCACTTTTGAACGTGTCTTGCGGCAACGTCTCGTCGTGCATCCGTCGCGCTGTTTCCGGATCGAGCGAAAGGCGAAACTGTTCGTTCCAATCGAATTCAAAGCGAGCTTTCGATAGCGCGTCGTCTCGCAGCCGAGCGCCGGGTCGATGGCGCGCCAAGTCGGCGGCGTGGGCGGCAATCTTGTAGGCGATCACGCCTTGTTTCACGTCGTCGTTTTCCGGCAATCCCAAATGCTCTTTGGGCGTGACGTAACACAGCATCGATGCGCCGCTCCAACCGGCCAAGGCCGCGCCGATGGCGCTCGTGATATGGTCGTAGCCCGGCGCGATATCGGTCACTAGGGGCCCCAACACATAAAACGGCGCTTCCTGGCAGACCTTGATTTGCCGCTTGATGTTCATGTCGATCTGGTCCATCGGCACATGCCCCGGGCCTTCGACCATGACTTGCGTGTTCTTGGCCCAGCCGCGCTTAGTTAGTTCGCCTAGCACGTCGAGCTCGGCAAACTGCGCTTCGTCGCTGGCGTCGGCAATCGAACCGGGCCGCAGGCTGTCGCCCAAGCTCCAGGTGACGTCGTACTCGTGCATGATGTCGCAGAGATCCTCGAAATGAGTGTAGAGCGGATTTTGCTGGCGGTGGTGCATCATCCACTTGGCGATCAGCGCCCCGCCACGGCTGACGATGCCGGTCACGCGCTTGGTCGTCAGGTGCAAGTGCTCG
>JAYVCO010000305.1:0-4229 GCA_043749935.1 Planctomycetia bacterium | reverse complement strand
GCTCTCGCTTGATCCCGTTCTGCTGGCAAACCTGAGGCCAAACCACTTTGTCCATGATCGCCGCATCAATGGTATCCCCGCCGATTTGCTGATATTGCGAGATAGCGAGCGGCTTGGCGTCGATTCCAGTTGGGTTGGACTCATCGTAGCGGAATTCGAGAAGTAAAAGATCACATGTGCCCCCACCAAAATCGAAGACTAGTACCGTATTCCACGCCTTTGGATCGACGTGGAGTTCGATGTCGGCATGGTTTAGGGTATCAATCAACGCAGCTACGGGCTCGTCGATCAAATACAAAAGTTTGGCCTCTTTGTTGACATTGAAACCGGCAATCCTCGCCGCCTCAATCGTTTCGTCGCGCTGGGCTTTGCCAAACGATGCCGGCACAGTCAACACCGTCGGATGCAGGCGAGGGTCGAAGTCAATTCCTTTTTCTGCCACCGTCATTTCACAAAGGCGACGAATCAGGCCAGACCAGACCTTGACCGGAGTATTGAGCGACAAATCGGCCCGAACATAGGATCGGCCAGTACCAAGGTGCGATTTGACGGAACGGAAGACATCCCGTTGATGGCGGCCCCACAAATGGCCTTTGGCCAGTTCGTTTTCGGCTTCAAATGCAAAAAATGTCGTCGATTGGCCGCGGCCTGCCGCTGCCGAAAAAGCAGCGACGGAGGGGGCAACTGGGTAACTTCTCAATAACCCGTGATAAATGGGTTGCGCCAGCGCGCGAAAGCCCGTCGAGGCGAACCAGAGATCCTTTTCGTGGTTTCCGCCGTGCCGTCCCGTTGCTCAGGTCGGCACGGCTTGGGCTTTTTCGGCGATGGCTTCCGCGACGCGCTGCCGGATCAAGTCGGCTAACCGTGCCACCTGGCCGATCCCGCGAACTCGATCCTGGAGGTAATCCCAGAAGCGGATTCCCAACTTGCGACATGTCTTCTTCAAGCTGGCAAACGTGTCCCGGCAGCGTCGCCCGTCATCACTCCGCGTGCTGCCGCTGATCTTGCGCTTTTTCACATAGTCCCGGATGTCCGACTCGGAGGCATTGTTGTGCAACGGCACCTCCGGCCGATCCAGCACCCGCAGCAAATCCGCTTGGTGTTCACGCATGTCCTTCAACACTTGGTTGATGCTGGGATAAACCGTCTGCTGGCTGCACAAGGCCTCGAAGCGGGCGGTCAACACCGGCACCTGATTCGGCTGCGGTTGTTGCCGATACGCTTTCAAATCTTGATACAACTCCCAAATCTGCTGCTGCACTTGCTCGATGGCCAGGCGGTGTTGCTCGTTGTGCGGGATCATGCGCGTCAGCGGCCGTTCGGCGTGGATCCAGCAGGCGGCATGGACCAAGATGTTGAACTGACCCGCTCCATCGCTGAGCACCACCAACTTCGGCGACACACCGTGAGCAATCAAGCTGCCGAGCAACGCGCCTTCGGTGGTGATGCGTACCAGCCGCGGGGTGATAATGCCCAACGTGTGCAAGCGTTCGTTCCAGGCGGCCGCGTCGATGAATTGGGTGGGACCTTCCGTCAACGAGGCGATCAGCGCCGCCGCCAAGCCGTACTTTTTCCAGTAATCCACGGCCATTTCGTTGATCACGTAATCACGATGTTCGCCACGCAACACCTTGAGAAAATTCAGTCGGCTCTTGCTGTCGGTGCTCTCAAAGTAGGCGAAGAACTCATTGCCGATCTGCGTGCAATAGCCGTTTTTCCCTTCGTGCCGAGCGCCCGTGTCGTCTACTTGGATGTACGCCGCGGTGGCCAATCCCGCCGTCAGCAATTCGGCCTTCTCCTCATGAAAGATCTGCTTGTTTTCGGTGAGGAGGTTGTTGATCTGGCCCGTCGAGATGACGATGCCTCGCTGGGCCAGCTCGTCTTGCAGCAACGGCTGGGTGACGTGGTTGTGATGATACTGGTACAGGATATAACTGATGAGCACGGGTCCGAAGTGTTGGCCGGGCAGCACGTCCGCGGGCAACGGCGCCAACAGGCTTTGGCCGTCGGGCGTGACGATGCGTTCGCGGAGATAGCGGGTGACCTCGGCGCGTATCACCAGTTCCTGCACGAAATATTCTTCGTGGCCCTTGGACATCGAGCCGCGGGGAGGATCGGGAAAGGGAATAAGCCGTTCCTGGGTGATGGTGAGCTGGGCGTTCTTGGGTTTCTTGTCCGAGCCCGGCCGTTTTTTCTTCTCCCCCTCGATAGGTGTTGGCGGCGGAGGCGGCTGTTCCAGTCGGCTGGGAGCGATATGGGGCCGGGGCTTTTGCCCTTTGAGGATGGCGATCTCGTCGCGCAGAACCTGCACCGTCTCTTCGAGTTTAGCAATGCGATCTTGCTGCGCGCAGATTACCGCGAGCAACGCCTCGACCAAAAGGGTCCGTTGCTCCACCGGAATTTCCGGAAGTGGTGGAAGTCCATTCGCCATGCCTCATAGCATAGAAACAGACAATGCGATCAGCTGCGCCACTTTCCAGCGTTATTGAGAAGTTACGAAGCAAATTCAGAAGCCATTTCCCCATTAGATGTTGCAGCCCTACATGCAAATCCTAGAGCCTTGCAAAACTCGGGATTTGCTGACTTCGCCTTTTTTCTGAGCGTTTGCACGCGTACAATGGCTCGTCGGATGAAAGTATCCGTCCGACGAAGGCAGGTGCGCGGCGGGTGGTGGCGGAGAGGAAGGGCGCGCACGCCGAAGGGCGCGCGAGCGCGCACGCCGAAGGGCGCGCGGGCATGCCCGCGAAGAGGATTTGAGTGCATTCAGGGATGGGGGCGGCCGCAAGGACGGGTTATGAGCTTTCGGTTTTCGGCGGCGGTTGCCAGCGGTCGGGCAACCAAGCGCGAAGTTGTTCGGGCGTCGGCCTGGCGTCGTGGGCCAGGCGTTGCAAGAGGTCTTGCAGATACGCAAACACATCGATGCCGTGCCGATGACAACTCGACGTCACGCTAAACAAAGTGGCCGCGGTCTCGGCGCCGTGCGCGCTGCCGGCGAACAACCAATTCTTGCGGCCAACGGCGATGTGCCTCAGCGTGCGTTCGGCGATGTTGTTGTCGATGGCGAGGAAGCCGTCATGGACAAAACGCGTCAACGCTTGCCAATGTTTCAAAGCATACGCGATGGCCAGGCCAATCAAACTTTTCGGCAACACTTTGGGCTGCTCGGCTTCCAGCCACTGTTTGAGCGTAACCAACTCGGGTAGGGATTTATTCTGACGAAGCTCCAAAAACACGGCATCAGCGGCCACACCTTGGAGTTGCCGCGCGGCGATGAGTGCACGCGCCTCCGCCTCGATGGCGTACAGGCGGCGAATGTGTGCCATCGCCACGTGCGAGCGGGCCGCGTCGTTGTCTTTCGCCTCATAAAACTTGCGGCGTGCGTGGGCCCAGCAGCCGATTTCGAGGACGAGGCCGCCTTTGAAAAGATGGTCGTAGATGTTGAGGGCGTCGGCGCTGAGATAGCCGTGATAGGGGTGGTCTTGCAGGAACGCATCGATGCAGGTGGCGGAATGATCGGCACCAAAACGGAACACGTCGAAGGGATGATCGCGATCGCCGACGAAGGCCCACATTTGGCCCGACCGCGATTTGCCTTTCACTTCCGGATCGAGGTAAGGCATTTTGGTGGCGTCGGTGTGAAGGGCTTTGGACTCGCGCACGAGTTTGGCCATGAGATCGACGAGCGGGTTGAGCATGGCGGCGATGTGGGCCATCCAATCACCCATGGTCTTGCGCGACAACTCGACGCCGTGCCGAGCCAAAATCCGTTCGAGCCGATGCAGCGGCAGATGATCGGCATACTTGCTCGCGCCGAGATACGCCAAGAGTCCCGGCCCCGGCAATCCCTTGTTGACGATGGCGATCGGCACGTGCCCGACCGTGATGTGATCGTGACATTTTTGACACGCATACTTGAAGCGCACGTGCTGGTTGACAAACAAACTTCCCGGATGATAGTCGAGTTGTTCGCTGACGTCCTCGCCGAACTTTTGGCACGCTTGGTTGCAGCAGGGACACATGCGTTCGGCTTCGGTAAGCGTGTGCTCGATGCGTTGGCGTGGCAGGTTTTCGGGCAGCTTCTTGCGGCCGCCTTGGCGTTTTTTCTTCGTGCCGTTGTCTAGCGCGGCGGCGTCAGAGATAGGTGATTCTTCGATCGGTGTTGGTTCGGGTAGTGGTGTTGCGTCCGACGCCAAATCGGGCAGGAGCCACGGCTGATTCGGATCGAAGCG
>JAYVCO010000304.1:0-2289 GCA_043749935.1 Planctomycetia bacterium | reverse complement strand
TTCGGACATTGCGCGGCAACGGAGCTTGACAAGGCTGCGATTGAGCTACGGCTCCCTCCGTAATGCGCCGACGGGTGGCGGCGCGAACTAGTTGAGGCGCACGACGTAAACCGTTTTGTTGTCGTTGTGCAAAAACAGATGCCGGCCGTCGGCCGCGAACTCGGCCCACGGCACGGCGCCGGGGGCGTCCCATTTCCACAGGAGCTTGCCGTTGGGGATTTCCAGCACCCTGACGCCGATACTGCTGCCGACGGAGAGTTTTTTGCCGTCTGGGTGGAACGCGAGCCAGCTTCCTTGACAATCGAGGTCAAGCTTTGCCACCTCGCGTGGCTCGGTGCCGGTCAGGTCTTCGACGGTGATTGTCCTATGATCTTCCTTGAAATGGCACAGATAGCGGCCATCGGGCGAAAACGCGGCGCGGTATAGGCCCGGAGCGCACTTGATCGGAATCGTCGCGCACATCTCCGGCTTCGGGCCGGTGTTTCGCAAAACGGCGAGCGAATCGGGGCCATCTTTTGCCTTCTGCGTCAAGAAGGCGAACCAGCGGCTGTCGGCGGATAACCAGATACCCCAATTGTTAGAGTTGGGAAGGAGTGGTGTATCCTTGAGCGAAAACGACCATTTCTGGGACGGCTTTTCCGTGGTCATGTCCCAGCCTTCCAGGCGATCCGGCGGCCGCGCCGAGCTGACGACGAACGTGAGGAATAGCACACCGTTCGGGGAGACAACGCCCACTCCGTGGGCTTGAGGGCCGAAGGGCTCGCCGGTTTTCTGCCAGGCATCTTGTTTCAATTGGGACAATTGGGTCAGTTGATCACCATATTGCATCAGCCAGCGGTCACGGGAAACGTGTTGGAATCTGCCCCCGCTCCCAGGTTGATACTTCATGATCGGGCCTGGGGTCGGCTTCAATCCCGAGAGATCGAAAAACTGATTTCCGCGGTCGTACCGGAACAACATCAATTTGCCGCTGCGGCCGTCGATGGTGGTACCTGGCGAGTGAGACACGGTTCCCGGCCAGAAGGCCGTGGCGTGGTCGAACGGCGACAGTTCCTTCGGCTCCGCTCCGCTCAGGTCCCAGAAGCGAATGAGGCCCTCGCCGTTACCAATGACGGCCTTGTTGCCATCTGCGCTGAAGGCGACATCACCGCTACCGACGCGATCCGTCTGATCCAACCAGGTGATAAACTTCGGTTCCGGACCGTCGATGCGAAATAGGTTGGTACCAGTGTATTGGGTCGTAAGCCAGCGGCCGTCCGGGGAGAATTGGACCCGCGCGTTTGCTCCATGTGGGGATTCGTTCTGATTGATCCGCTGTGCGAGCTTCGGGGGATTCTGGCTCAAGTCCCATAGTTGCAGGTGATCCCCGCTCCAGAGGGCCAAGCGCTTGCCATCGGGTGAAACGGCACGCGGATATTCCTTGTCGCCGAGCTTGATCGGCAGTTCCTCGTCCTTCTCGATCTTGGCATTCTTGATCGTCGCACGGCGGAGCTTTCCCTCCGGTGTGGCGTAGATCATCTGATTTGCCACCGGCGCGATCACGGGCCAGCCTTGGCTCGCGAAATCCTTCACCGTAACAACAGGTTTTTCGCCACCGATCTCGATGATGGCGGACTTTGTTGTCAGTCCCCAGTTTGACCGTAGCAACAGCGTTTGTCCGTTCTCGAACACTGCGGATGAATAGGGTAGAAAGGCGATGCCAGCCTTTTCGAAATTCTCAATCAGTTTCCGCGACGGCTGTTTGCCGGTGACGTCGCGAAGTCCAACCTCTACAGAGTTGAATTCCAGCAACGTAGAACTATCGGCCATGAAATTGAGGAATGTAGCCGCGCCGATTGTCGGCCCGATAGGCCGCTGTGTCGCCAAATCCCACACCATCAAGCATGATGTCACGTTTTGCGTTTCCACCCCCGCCGCCGCGTACTTGCCGTCCGGACTGACCGCGACCGAGACTATCCGCCCCCACATCCGCCGTTCGTGCTTGCCGATAACCGCCACCAACTCCTTCGGCTGCCACTCGAAGCGTTCCTCCTTGGGAATCTCCTTCGCGTCCAGCTTGTCGAACGGCGATTTGCCGAACGGCAGCGGCTTCCACGGCTCGGCGGGCTTCCACGGCTCCGCCTTCTTGGGGTTCTGCACGATCTCGATCTTTTCACCCGGCTTGACCGGGATTTCACGCACGTTGCCTTTCTCGTCGGTCAGCCGAATGACGATCTGCCAAACCAGAATCGGCAGCAGCGCGAGAAATAACAGGCCGACGAGAAGGAGGATTCCTTTCTTCGGGAAACC
>JAYVCO010000303.1:0-2172 GCA_043749935.1 Planctomycetia bacterium | reverse complement strand
TGCTGAACCATTACGATGACGCGGAATTGTCGCGCGTCGTCGAGCTCGGCATTCATCACGAGCAGCAGCATCAAGAACTGATCGTAACCGATATCAAATACCTGCTGAATTGTAACCCACTGGCGCCGGTTTATCTCAAAGCGAACATCCGGCCGCTGGCTAAACCGCCGCGATCATCTGGTTGGAAATCGTTCCCCGGCGGCATTATCTCCATTGGTCACGAAGGAGGGAAGTTTTCGTTCGACAATGAACGGCCAAGGCACGAAGTGCTGCTTCGCTCATTCGAATTGAACGACCGTCTGGTGACGTCAGGCGAGTATTTGGAATTCATCCAAGATGGCGGCTACAGTCGGCCTGAGTTTTGGCTGGCGATGGGTTGGACGACGATTCGCCAAGAAGCGTGGACAGCGCCGTTGTATTGGACTCCGCGCGACGGCCAGTGGCACGAGTTCACTCTCGGCGGCCTGCGCCCGGTGCAACCGCATGATCCCGTGACGCACGTCAGTTATTTCGAAGCTGATGCCTTCGCTCGTTGGCGCGGCGTGCGGTTGCCAACCGAAGCCGAATGGGAATTCGCCGCGGCCAATTCGCCGATCACGGGCAGCTTTGCCGAGAGCCAACATTTCCACCCGGTTGCAACCGATGGCTCGCAGGATGGCTTGAAGCAGCTTTACGGCGAGGTGTGGCAGTGGACGCAGAGTCCTTACACGCCTTACCCCGGTTACGCACCGCCGCCTGGAGCACTGGGCGAGTACAATGGCAAGTTCATGTGCAACCAATACGTGCTGCGCGGCGGATCGTGCGCCACGCCGGCGAGCCACATCCGGCCGACGTACCGCAACTTCTTTCCGCCCGAGGCCCGTTGGCAATTCAGTGGGATTCGATTGGCGCGAGATGTTGCTACCGGCGTTTAGGAATAGAACTTCGAACATGCTCCAATTTCAGGGCGTTTCCAAAACGTACTGCGGCAAAACGGTGGTGAAGCCGTTTGATCTAACGGTCGAATCCGGCAAGGTCACCGTGTTGCTTGGGCCGAGCGGTTGCGGGAAGACGACGATCTTGCGCATGGTGGCCGGACTAGTCAAACCAACTCAAGGCCAGATCGTCGTCGACAACTTAATACTCAACGAAAAGAGCTTGTCCGACGTTCGCCATCGGCTGGGATACGTCATTCAAGAAGGCGGATTGTTCCCACATCTCACGTCCGCGGCAAATGTCACGATCATGGCCCGGCACGAAGGCTGGTCGAGAGAACGAAGCGCCAAACGGCTGGCTGAGTTGGTCGAGATGACTCGATTTCCGGCCGACGCACTCGGGCGTTTTCCCATCGAGCTATCCGGTGGGCAGCGTCAACGGCTCAGCCTGATGCGTGCATTGTTTCTCAGTCCGAAGTTGCTACTTCTCGACGAGCCGCTGGGAGCGCTGGACCCGATGATTCGCGCCGGCTTGCAGCGCGATCTGAAAGCGGCCTTTGCAGCCACAGGCGCCACGGTGTTGCTGGTGACGCACGATCTGGTCGAGGCCAGTTGGTTTGCCGATCGTGTTTGCGTGCTGGAAGCAGGAAGGATCGTGCAGCAAGGCTCATTTGCAGATATCGTGCAGCGGCCGGCCAGCGATTTCGTGCGCGAGTTCGTCAACTCGCAGGTGGTGGCTGCATGAAGCAGGCCGCGATTTATAAATGGGCAGCGCTGGCAGCGTTGCTTTTGGTTGCCGGATTAGTCCCCTTGCCACGACGCGCCGCGCAGGTGCGAATCGGCTCGAAGAAATTCACGGAATCCGTGATCCTCGGCGAATCGTTGCGTTTGCTGGCGGCGAATGCCGGCTTGGAAGCAGTTCACTATCGCGAATTCGGCGGCACGCGAATCGTTTTCGATGCACTGGAAGCAGGCCAGATCGATGCCTATCCGGAATACACGGGCACCATCACCCAGGAAATCCTGGCCGGCAAGAAGCTGCCGGACGAAGAAGCCATTCGTCGCGAACTTCAATTGCGCGGGCTGGGAATCTCGAAGTCGCTGGGCTTTAGCAACACCTACGCTCTGGCGCTGACTAAGAAGCGCGCGGCCGAGTTAGCAGTTTCGAAAATCTCCGATCTGAAGCGCCTGCCGGAGTTGAAGCTGGCGCTGACGCATGAGTTTCTCGACCGCGGCGACGGTTGGAAGGCGCTTGCCC
>JAYVCO010000302.1:0-18939 GCA_043749935.1 Planctomycetia bacterium | reverse complement strand
GCCACGTCGTAGATATTGCGCAGGCCCTTGGCAAAGACATGGAGATCGCGGCCATCAGGCCGGCAGCGGAGAATCCCGCCTCCTTCGAAAATGAGTCGGTCGCCTTCCGGTCGCGTCACGTTGCACCCATGGTCGCCCAGGGCCAGATACAGCCAGCCGTCGTGTCCGACCGTGACCCCGTTGGCACAGTGCAGCCGTTGCGGGTTATCCTCGGGCTTGAGTCCCAGGCCTGCCAGGATATCTGTTCGCTCGTCGGCGACGCCGGTCTGCTTCGTATCGCGCAGCGTGGTGAGCAGCGGTGCGTGCATGACAAACAACGTGCTGTCGCGATAGGCGAGTCCCATGATCGAATTGAACCCGCCGGCATAAACCGTCGCCTTGTCCGCGTAACCATCGCCATTGGTGTCTTCGACGAGGCGCACTTCGCTGCGGCGGATGATCTCGGTTCCGAGCCCAGTCATGTAATCGACCGCCACGAAAACCGCGCCCGGCCGTGGCCCCGCCGAGATCGCCGATGGGTACTCGATCAGCGGATCACAAGCAAACAACGTCGCCGTGAACCCGGAGGGCAACTTGAGTGGCGGGAAGCGCGATTCGGTCGCCGGCCCGGCTAGTTGCGGCTCATCGGCGACGCACGCCAGTGGCGATTCGCGCCAGACGGTCGACAAGAATATCAGAAGCAGGTATAGCGCAGGCTTCATACTCGAGCTCCTCACCTAAACTTTCCCAGCATCTGCTCGGCCACGAACTCGTGTCCCTTCTGATTGAAATGATTGCCGTCGTAGGTGAGGATGCCGCTGGGTTTGTTGTCGGGATTGTTTGCCTTCCAATACGCAACAAATGCCTTGCGTAGATCATTGAGGGGTACGTTTTTGGCCTTGGCGATTTCCCGCTCGACCTGGGCGAACTCGTCGAGCTTGGGATCATCCTTGTTCGTGCCGTCGTACTTTTCGCCGACGCTGGTGAGCGAACACTGAACCACTTGTACGCCGGCCTTGTGCAGCCTATCGATGAGCTCCTCGAGGCTCGCGCGGAACTTCTCCTTGGGAATGCGGCGGGCGTCGTTGCAGCCGATCTGGATCACAACAATCGTCGGCCGTTTCGCCAGCACGTCTCGATCGAGCCGTTCGAGCAGATCGGGCACTGTATGGCCGCCGGTGGCGACCCAGTCGACTTCAAGATTCTTGTCTTTGTATTTTTCTTGCAGCGTTTCTCGGACGATGCGAACATAACCCTTGGAGACATGCTCCTTTGGCTTTTCCTCGCCCGCCAGGTTCGTGAGCGAATCGCCGAAGAAGAGTATCCGATCGCCCTGCTTTAACTCGACCTGCCTGCTTGCCACGTCTTCGTCGGCCAGCGCGACCAAAGACAGACACAGCACAAAGGCCAAAGAAAGTGGCAGCCGGAGAGCAAAGTCGTCGAAAGCAATCATGTCCCGGTTCCTCAAGAAGGCTAGTTTTGCCAGCACATAGACTAACCCGCGCACAGTCGTTCCACAAACCACCGCGTAAGTCGAATTCGCAGCGATTGTCTAGACGAGGAATTCGCAATACGCTCCGGGCTTCGCTGGCCGATGAGTCCATGCCCGCAGTGGGCTATCCACCGAGTACGTCCTCTCGGCGAAAGCATCCAACAACGCCGGCACTTGCCGAGCCGCCCGCGGCGGAAAAGAAGGCAACCGACGGCGTCAATTGGAATCTGAACTACAACGAGCGGCTGTCGCAGACTCTCGACATGTCCTATTTGCCGACCGAGACTCTGGCGGCAACGACCGTGACAGCCGAAGCCAAGAGCGTCCGTCTGGAGACCAAGGCCAACGGCGAGGTCGTGGGAAAGTGGCTTGCGGCGTTCGAGCAAGCGGGCACGCGCCACAACGAAGAGCAGAAACCACTTCAAATCGCGAAGCTGACGCGGTTGGCCACGGCCCTTAACGAATACCACGCCGCGCACGGGCATTACCCGCCGTCGGCCGTGATCGGACCCGACGGAAAAACGCCGCACAGTTGACGCGTCGAGCTGCTGCCGTATCTCGGCGAGCAGAAACTTTATGAGAGCTACCGGCTCGACGAGCCCTGGAATAGCGAACACAACAAGCAACTAGTCAAAGAAGTTCCCGCGGCATTCCAATCGAGTGACGTCTCAAAGAAATTCGTCGCCAACTACTATCTGGTCACGGGCAAAGGAACGCTGTTCGACGGCCAGTCCAACCCGACGCTGGGCAGCATCCGCGATGCGCCGGGCGAGACGATGCTCGTCGTGGAAGCCGAGCGCCGAATCCCTTGGACCAAGCCAGTCGATATCGAAGTCTCCGACGACACGGATTCACCTAAGCTAGGCGGACACGTCGGCGGGGGATTCTTCGCGGCATTCGCCGACGGATCGGTCAAATTCGTGCCGAAAGATACCGACCCGTCGACCTTGCGCGCACTGTTCAGCAAGGCTGGCGGTGAAGCAGTCAAGCTGCGATAGCCGTTCGCGGCCTAGTGCCGAATCATGCGCGAAACAGGGGTATGCTTGCGAACTTGCCGCCCAGCACAGTTGCCGCCGGCAGATTGAACCAACCCTCGAGGATCGATGCATAGAGTTGGCGAAAGTCAATCGACATTCGAACGTCACCCTGGTCGAGATCGGCAAGATTTGGCGCTGGGCCGATGATACGCGAGGCGAGATTCGGCCCAGCGACGAAAACGGGCGCGGCCGCGCCGTGGTCGGTTCCCTCCGAGGCGTTTTCGGCCGCGCGGCGTCCGAACTCGCTAAAGGCCACTAGCAATACTCGATCGGCCAACCCACTGGCGTCCAAATCGGCAAAAAACTTTTTTAGTGCTCCGCTCAGCTCACTCAGCAAACCGTAGTGACTGGAGGATTGCGCGGCGTGCGTGTCGTAACCACCTTGCACGGCATAAAACACTCGGGCGGTCGTGCCGGCCTTGATCAGAGCCGAGATCGTCGCCAGATGGTTCGCAAGCCGACTTGGCTGGTCGTCGTTGGTGAAGCTTTTATCGGCAGCCAGCATGGGCGCTAGCCGTTCGCAGGTGGCGAACGCTTGTTGCGATGCGTCGGCAACGAATCGCGACAGCTCGGAACCATCCGCCGCGCTGGTCGCGGCCGCCTTCAACAGCGCGGCCGGTGCGTCTAGCGCTAGCTCTTGTTTCGACTTGATGACCGCCGTCGTCGACCGTCGGCCCCACAGCGCAACGGGCACGGAGCCGGGGCTGGAATAGACGGCTTGTGGCGGCGCGGCGCTTTGGAGGTCCATGGCCCGCCCCAGCCAGCCATACTGGCCCTGTTCGCTTTCGTCCACCTGCGCGGTGTGCCATGTGGCCATGCTGCGAAAATGCGAGCGGTCGGGATTCGGATAGCCAACCCCCTGCACGATCGACAGCCGACCGTCGTCCAACAGCCCTCCAAACGATTTTAGCGCCGGATGGAACGTCAACTGGTCGTTGATCTTGATCAACTTGTCTTGAGTCAGCTTGAGCTTGGGCCGCAGACGCGCATAATTGTCGTCGGCGAACGGCACTACGGTATTCAAGCCGTCGTTGCCGCCGTCCAACTGCACGACGACCAGCACGCGGCGGTCTTTTTCCGCTTCCGCGGCTCGGGCCGTGTTGGCCAAAAACGATGGAATCACCGGCGAAAGCGAGACGAGCAGCGAACGCTCGAGCATTTGGCGACGCGTAATCATCTTCGTGACTCCATTGAATCAATAGGTTTCGTGATCAAGCCAGGTGGGCTTCCGGTCGCGTCAGCAAAATCAACACAGCCGCCGCAAGCGGTCCGCCCGGCTCGTTCGCCTGGCTTTCCGCGACCTGCGCTATGTCGCGCAAGGTTTCGGCCGGCAAGCCGCCGAAGAGCAACTCGCCAAGCCAGCCAATATTTTGGGCCAACTTGCCATCGACCCGGTGCCGCGCCAGCAAGCGATCGAAGTTCGGGACGGCGATTGTTTGCGAGAGCCGGCCACTGACTAGCGCCGAGGCGAAGTTTGCCCGCGAGACGATATTGCCCGATGCCAACCAGGCGCGCCCTTCTTGCCAACCGCCCACGTTGGGCGGATAGAACAAATCTTGACCCATTCGAGCCATCCAATCGGCCAGCAATAGCGTGCTGGGAGGCGGAGCAAAGCACTCCAACGCACGCACGGCTCCGACAACATACTCGGGCGGACCCGCAACTTTCGCCGCCAGGTTTTCGGCCGAAAAAAATCGCTCCGATCGCAGCACGGTCTCGACGGCCCCGCCGATATTCAAAGAATTCTCGCGCAGCGACTCGGCCAGCGAGTTCATAGCCGCTTCATCCAGCGCGCATTCGGCCACGAACATGCTGGCGATCCGCCAGGCCACGCGCCGTGCCGTGCCGGGTTGCTCAACCAGCAATTTCAACAGCGCGTCGCCGTCGAATTTCGCCGTTTGGCCTAGGATCGTTTTTTCGCCGTCATCGTGCCGTTGCCGGTCGAAGCGAAAATCGTCGGCCACGACTTTCCAGCCGGTCAACGCCCGAGCGGCCTCCTGCACGTCGGTTTCCGTGTAATGACCGATGCCCAGCGTGAACAACTCCATCAATTCGCGGGCCAGGTTTTCGTTGGGGCGCGCCGCCAGGTTCTTATCGGCATCGAGCCACGTCAACATAGCCGGACTATGCGCCGCGGCGGTCAGCAAATCGGCGAAATTGCCCCGGGCCTGTTGTCGCAGAGCATCGTTTTGCTGCTGCATATATTTCAGATTCTGCACCTTGCGATTGCTGGTGGCGAAATGATTGTGCCACGCGAGCACCAATCGCTCGGCCAGCGGATCTGGCGAGAAGATCAGGCGATAGACCCAGGCCGCCTTCAGACGCCGATCGAGCTGCGAAGACGCCGCCGCATCGACCAGCATCGCCACCGTGGCGTCATAATCGCTCGCAACCGCATCGAGCCGCGACTGTCCCTGAAGGATCCGAGTAACGGCCTCTTGCGGACTGCCCGACAGATCGCGCTCGAGCTCGGCCCAGGTGGCCGCGAAACTCGCCCGGCGATGCAAATGCACCGCGCGGCGACGATTCCAAGGGATCTTGGCCGAAGGCTCGTACGGCGCCCAGTGGTCGGCAATAGACTGCATCACTGCCTCTACTTTGAGGGTTTGATCACAAGATCGCCCAAGTCTTTCGTCTCGCCGGCTGAGATCGTGAACGGGTCGCCCACGACGCCCAGCTCACGGTTGTCCTTGCTCGCGGACAAGGAGTATTGGATGCCGGCAGCGAGACCTTCAACTCGGAACCGCCCGCCATCATCCGTTTGCACGAAATTCTGATCGGGCAGAATTCCAGCCTGCTCTTCGCTTTGAAGCTTGTAATAACCTCGAACCATGACGTTGTCGGCCGGCGAGCCGCTTTCAGCCAGCACGCGCCCGGTGACGACGGCCCAAGGCTCGAGTTTCACCGTCAGGGGTCCGGTTTCGTCGCCGTTGATGAGCAGACTTCCGGCCAGCTTGCGCTCTTGATGATAGAACTGAAGACGGCGCGGTTGGTTGGTCTTCAAATTTCGCGCGATGAAAGTCGGCGATTCCTGCGACCGGAAAGTGCGGAACTCTTCACCCCCAGCGAACATGGCGCCGGCCAGCGGCTTTCCTTCGGGATCCAAAACCGTGCCTTCCAGACGCTTGCCGGGCTTGAGCACGAGTACACACTCAACAGCCTCGGCATCGTCCGCCGGATTCACCTCGACCCAGGAGTTCGCATTGAGAGAAACCGCATAATACGGGGATGTGTCGAAAATCATGCCGTCTTTATCCATTCGTCCTTCGATGTCGTCTGCTCCCGCGCCGCGCGGATAGTCTTGACTATTGTCGGCCATCACACTAACCAGTCCGCGTCCCGGCAATCCTGGAACGGCGAAGCGGCCATCGACATCCGAGCGGACGAAGCCGCCAAGAGCTCGCATCAGGCCAGACGCGCTTTTCCGGTTGGAGTTGTCATTGAATACGAAATATTCAACGCGTCCGCGAAGGGGCGCCCCGGTTTCAGCATCCGTGACGCGCCCGCGAATCCACACGCCCCGCTTCAGTTTGAAGTCGAGCGTGGCGGTTTCATTGGCCGGGGTCGTCTCGACGGGTAGTGCCGTGGTGACGTACGGTTCTTCGCCCGGCTTTGTGGCTAGCAGCAAATTCTCGCCGAGCGGCAGCCCTTCGAGTCGATACCTGCCCTCGGCGTCGGACTTGGTTTGGATGAATCCATTCGGCCAGCCACTGATCCGCTCGCCGGCAAGCTTCTCGGCCTCAATCGTGACGCCCTCAAGCGGATCGAGCGTGTCGTTGTCGCGGATGACTCCGATGACTGGCCGTGACGGTGCCGCCGCGTAGTCGAACTTCGCGCCGTGGAACGTGTAGGTGTCGAGTGACGGATTGCGCCACTCGCCCGGAACGCGCAACGTCGCACCCGCGCGAGTGCGGGCATACAACTTTCGGGTTTCAATGCCCGGCTCTTCGATTTGCAGCACCGCGATCCGTTCGCGGCCGATGCCACGCAGCGTGAAACGCCCGTCCGCGTCGGTGACCGCTTTGGGAAACAACTGAGACACCTGGTTTGACAGGTACAGACCGTGAAACCCGAAATTCACGTGCGAGCGTGCCTGATAGAAATCGGCTTTTTCGTGTTCGACCGCCTTGAGCCAGGCATCGAGGCTGTTTTCCCGATTCAGGTGAATCTCCACGACCTGCACGCGGACCCCGGCGACCCCTTGGCCCTCGAGGTTCAGAATCCGGCCTTCGATCGGCGCGTCATCTTTCACTAAGTGCAGCGTGCGATCGTGCGCGATCATTACGTCTTTCTCTGAAAAGTGCGGCCTGGCTCGCAGCGCGGTCAACAGCGCGCCGGTTGTCTCGAAACTTGCGGCCGACGCACTCTCCAGTCCATACCCGTCGGCGGTGGCGACGATGGAGGCCCCTTCCCACGGCTCGTTCGAATCGCCCGTGTCGAAATCTCGCTTGTTGACCGCAATCCTAAAGCCGCCGTCCGCGCCGGTCTCGCCGAGCGGTTTGGTCATGACGTGTTTGGGCGTGTAATAGAGGAGATAGATTTTCGAGCCCGCAAAAGGCCTGCCCGCCGGATCGACCACTTTGCCAGTGAATTCGAGGCGGTCGTCGATGCTTACAGTTGTCTGAGCAGGCTTCCGGTCTTGTTTGGCGACGAAAGTAGTAATGTCGAATTCGCCGAGATCAATGATTTCGCCGGGTGTTACTGTTAGGTCGCGTGCAATGCTTGAAAAGAAATTTGGAGACTTGCAATTGATGTTGTACTTGCAACCGGGCAGCACGGCCGAGTTATTGAATCGGCCATTGTCGTCCGTGGCGACTTTTGGCAGTGCGGTGCTCCAATTGTGTTCACCCTGGGGCGCGATGTCGACCTCGGCGCCGCGAACCGGTTCGCCATTTGCATCGATCAGCCGGGCCGTGATGGTCGCGCACGGTTGAAGCGTAATGGTCAGCACGCCGTTCTTGGAGTCGTCGGCGGTGATTTCGAAGGCCTGGCCCAGATTGCGTTTTGGATCGTGGACCAGGAGCCGACGTTTTTCATTTGGCCCCAGCGCTAGCACCTCGACTTCGGGACCGGCATCTTTGGTGACGTAATATTGCGGCCTCGGCCACAGTCCGCGGACCCACAAGTGTTCGAGCGGCTGACCTTGCGGGTCGACGAATTTCACTTTCACACTGGCGCCCGGATCGAGCTTGACGTCAACCTGGACCTCCTTCGCGTCATCGGCGGGTCGGATTTCGTGAATCGCGGTCGGAAACTCATCGGTCGGCGCAAAAATGCCAACAACCTTTCGGAAGCTATCTCGCGGCGGAAGATCGGCTATTTCACCAATTCTCTGACCACTCGGGAAGGGTGCGTTACTGCATACCGCGGCCACCAGACCTCGTCCCGGCAATCCGACGAGCTTAAATTCGCCTTCACGATTGCTTTCATACCGCATCTGCGGCCCCCACAGATAACCGTGATTGAACTCCGGTAGTCCCTGAATGTGCGGATTGTCGGGCCAAGGGAGATAGTGAAATTGTGCGTGTACCGGCTTGCCGCTGACCTTGTCGGTCAGCCGGCCCTTGAGCCAAATTCCGCGGTGCAGTTCCAAGTCGAGCTTCACCGCCTCGAAGCCCGGCGCGGTGGGCACGCTAAACACACGCATGAAATAGGGTTGTTCGTCGGTCGGCATGGCAAGAATAGCATTGCCTTCTCCCTTGGGCATACCATCCAGACGATACTGCCCTTCGGCATCAGACAGCACCTCGAAGGCATGCAGGCCAGACAGATCCTTGCCGGCAAATTTGTCGGCGACCACGCGCACCCCGGCCAAGGTCTCACCGGTTTTCGCGTCGCGAACTACGCCCTCGATCGGCTGCGATGGCTCCACGCCATATTCAAATCGCGCCGGGTAATACTTCTGAATATTCTTGAAAGATGGAGACTGGCCATAATCGACGTCGAATGGTTTACCCGCGGCAGTATAGACGTGCAGGCTAGTGGCCACGATTCCAGGTCCGGTCAGACCGAAGTTGACCACGCGATTGCGCCCGCAACCCGTTACGCGGAAACGGCCGTCCTGATCGGTGTGGATATCACTGCCCAGAGCAGTCCCGGTCGTGGGAATCCCTCGATCGGGCCGGCCGAAAGCCTCGCTGCCGAAGTAGGGGATGCCACTGCGAACCGCGTCGACCCAGGGCCCGAGGTCGTCCTTCTCGTTCGTATTGACACTTCCGACGTGGATCGTCGCTCCGGCAACCGGACGGCCCTCCAGGTCGACAATTCGCCCTTCGATCGGAACGTCTGGAACAAGCTTGAGCGTCGCCCGTTTGTCCGGCTCGACATCCTCATAGTAAGTCCAAGCTGAGCCGTAGCCATCGACCACGGCGGCAATCGCGGCGTGTCGCCATTGCTGGGGATTGCCGATATTGGTTTCAAATTGTGATTTTCGAAATGAAATCTCGAACTCGCCCGAGGCATCGCTTTTGGTCTTCGATAGCGGTACTTTGGGATCCTTGCCATTCCAGTACCAGCGAGCCACCACGACCTGCGCGCCGCCAAATGGCTTGCCATCGGGATTGAGAACCGTGCCGCGAACGGTGAGTAAGTCTTCGTCGGGCTGCACGGGTTGCGCCTGGACCGCGCGAGCCTCGCCGGCCGCAGCGACATCGACTGGTTTCTCCTCAACGGTCGCCTCAGGGCGATTACGCGCCCCAGGGCCAAACAATCCGGCCAGGATCGCGGCCGATGCTCCGATAGCCGCGATCATGCAGACGGCGAACAGGCCCGCTGAGACCGACACGCGGCGCGAGTGGTCGAGAATGCGCGTGACGCGACGCGCCAACAAGGACCGCAACGTGACGAGTGACACAACCGCGCCAGAGGCGGGCAGCAACGTGCGCTCCGCGAGGTTCAGCAGTGTTGTTGCATATTGGTGGCGATCGGTGCCGAAATGCACCACGTGGTCGTCGCACACGTCCTCGGCCACTGCTTCGATGCGCCGCGAGAGCCACCACACTAGCGGTTGTGGAAAGAGCAGCGCGACCGCCAAGTGCCGCAGTAGGTTCCAAAAAGCATCGCGACGGGCAAGATGCGCCAGCTCGTGTACCAAAACGGCTGGAAGCTCAGAGGCAAGTTCCTCGGGCAACAGAATCGTCGGCCGCACGATGCCGGCCAGGCAAGGACTGGAGACGTACGGTGTTCGCAATACCGGCGGTGGCACAAGGTGCATTCTTGCGGCAAGCTGCCGGCACAATCGGTCCGAATCCCCGTCGGCGGAGACAGCCAGTCGCCGGACTCGCGCCAGCCGGACGTGATCGATCAACAATCGCACAACAAAAATCAGACTGCCCAACACCCAGACTGACGAAAAGAACATGACTCCCACGGCCAATCCCAACCGCGTACGCATTTCCTTTCGAGTGACGAAAGTCATTTCCGGCTCAACGGCTGGCTCTTCGGCCATAGACGCAAGCTCAGGCGATTCTTGCGCGGTTGCGTTCGATTCGAAATCAGGCTGAGGGACAGCGTTCAGTGATCTGGCTGGCGTGGCAAAGCTCTGCATGGTCGGCTCGCCGGCTTGCTCGGACTGCGCGGCCAACGGCTGCGCAGGTGTCGCTTGAGGTTGTGCTGGCCTCGACACTTCAGGCGCCGGCTGCGAGATCGCTGGCACTAGCACCAGCTCTTGCGTTTCGACCCGCACGTTCGGCAGTTGCAGCGTGAGAAACGTCAAACCGCCAAACGAAAGCAGGTATGCAACGAACGGGCAGGCGAGCGTGGCTAGGAGCGTCGTGCGATAAACGGCCGATTGAATCGCCGCGCCGCGGCCTCGCAATATCCAAGCGGCGCCCAGCCCAGCGGCCAGCACGAGAGTCGACTGAACGAGCCATTGCACACCCAATTCCGCCATGCCCGAGGCCATTTCGAGCACCGCGACCCACGAGAAGCCGTTCATGTTGCGCCTCTATTTCTGTTTACCAGTTTGCTCGTTGATCAGACGCCGCAACTCCTTTAGTTCCGCCGGACTCACTTTTTCGTTCTTGAGCAGATACGTGACCAGGTTGGAAACGCTGCCGTCAAAGACCCGGTCGAGCAAATCGCGCGTGACGCTACGAGTGACCTGCTCCTCGCGCACCAACGGCTCGAAGATGAAGGTGCGCCCTTCGATTTGGTGGCCAACGGCATGCTTGGCTTCCAGATTGCGCAACAGCGTCTGAACAGTGCTGTGCGCGACCGGCTCATCGACGTTCATCGCGTCGGTGATTTCCCGGGCTGTGGCCCGCTTCCTGTCCCACAGCACCTGCATGATGCGCAGTTGCACGCGCCCCAAGCGAACGGACATCATGAACCTCCTGTTTCTGGAGCAAAACTCACTAGGTTATCATTTAGTAGACTAAATCTAGCCAACTCAATGATACGTGTCAACAAGATTTTGCAAGTTGTGGAGGGGCCGTTTCAAGAACCACCAGCCGGCCAAATTTCACCGGCCTTGCAAATTATTCCCGCCTTGGTATGTTACACATAGTATGTGAGGCATAAACCAAGCGAGGTGTTATCGTGCGAGTCGATCGAGAATTGATGCGAGGCGCCGGACCTGTCGCGGTCATGAAGCTGCTCGAAAGCGGCTCCAAATACGGTTACGAGCTGATTGAATCGCTAGCCAGCGGTTCCGACGGCGTGCTGGCCATGGGCCATTCCACGCTCTATCCGCTGCTCTACAACCTGGAAGCGCAGGGCCTGATACGCGGCCAATGGCGCGACGAGAAGCCCGCTCGCCCGCGAAAATATTATGCTTTGACCGCCAAAGGCAAAAAGCGTCTGGCCCACGACGTCGAGCAATGGCGTGAATTGGCCGGGGCCATGCGTGGGCTGGGCGTGCTGGGACCGGCACTCGGAACAACTTGAGCGAGAGGCAGCGGCAATGGATGATTCCTACGATTTCAGTCCACCCGGTCGGATAGCGCGCGTGCGCTTCACGCCCGCGGCCGACGTGCTGCGTTGGCAATGGACGGGCCGGCTAGATCCGCGCGCGGCGATCGCCGACTCCGGTCTTCCCGCGCCGATTCCGGGCCTCGTTGATCGCGTGGTGCGCCGCACTCGCCTGTGGCGGCGCGAAAGGCTCGACGTCGCTCGCGAACTGTGCGCGCATTTTGCCGATGGACTCGCCAGCGGCCGACCGGCAGAAGATCTCGTCCGCGAATTCGGTCCGCCCAAAGTGGCGGCTCGACTGATCCGCAAAGCCAAATTGCGCAATCGGCCGGTTGTCTGGCAGTGCTGGCGCATTTTCTTGCGAACGATTTTGGTGCTTTTTGCGATCGTCTGTGCGGTTTACGCTTTCCTCGCAGTGCGATTTTATCTGGGCCAGCCATCGATTGCCCACAACTATTGGAACGAGATCAATGAGTCCAGACGCGTGTCGGAGGCCGACCGAGCCTGGCCGCTGTATCGCGAAGCGTTGCTCAAGCTGGGCCAAAAAGACGCCGGCTGGCTCTACCCAGAGAAACTCGCTGACGGACCCGAGGGCAAGCACTGGAACGAAGCGGTCGCCCTGCTCGAGCGCCGCAAAGACTCGATTGAATTGACCCGGCGAGGCGCGAAACGGTCGCACTTCGGTTACTATCTTGGCGATCCGGCCGATGCTGCCGCGGGAAAAGACGCGACCGCCAATTGGCTCATCACTCCAAACCTGCCCATCGCCGAAGACAATCGAGATTTGCGTTCGGCACTGCTAATCGGACCTCAGTATTCACGCACGCTTGCCAGGCTACTCATCGTCGATGCTCGCATCGCCGCCGCAGCGGACGAACGCGACCGCGTGATGGCCGACCTGACGGCACTCATCGCGCTGGCCGAACAACTCTTTCTGCCGAAGCCAACGTTGGTCGAGCAGCTCATCGGCATGGCGATTTTTGGCATGGCCACGGACACCAGCGGCCGAATCCTGGCTGAACATGCCGCCGTACTTTCAGACAGCCAATGGACCGAATTGGCCCACCGCCTTTCGGCTTTCCGCCAAGGCAACTTCGAGATCGATTTCAGCGGCGAGCGGCTTCTTTTCGACGATGTGATGCAACGCGTCTACACCGACAACGGCCAGGGCGATGGCCGGATCACACATGCTGGCATCGGTTTGATGAACTCGTACAGCACATCGAGAAATGACATCTTGGACATCTGCAATCCCAACAGGCAGGATTCGGTAGTTGCTTTTTCGGGTCGAATCCTCAGCCCCGGCGTCGCCGCGTTTGTGGGCAGTCGCGAGGAAAACCAACGCCTTTATGACTCGATGCTGGACGAAATGATCGCGGCCCATCAAGGACCCGCATGGCAATGGGATCGGCGGATCATCGATGGGATCGAAAAAAGGCTGAGCGAAACCAGTAGTATTCCAACGAACCGATTTCGATATTATTTCGTCCGGCTGATTCTGCCAGGTGTGGACGCGATGTTCAACGCCGGAGAACGGCCAGTGCAACTGCGCGACGCGGCGGAGGTGGCGATTGCGCTGGAACTTTGGCATCGCCGTTACGGCTGCTGGCCCGAAACGCTCGCAGAATTGGTTCCCGACCTGCTGCCTGCCGTTCCACCCGATCGCGTGGATGGAAAGCCGCTTCGGTATATCGTGCGCGAAGATCGACCCGTGCTCTATAGCATCGGAGCGGACCGACGCGACAACCATGGCGTGCCGTGCCCAAACCCGGAAGATGCGATGGAATTCAATTATGGCGTTGTCGACACAACAACTCCCTCGCGAGCGCCGCCCCCCGGCGATTGGATCCTCTTTCCGCCGGCCAAAGAAAAGATCGAGGATGACTGATTAAGCGGCTGTAGATCGCGGAGGGTGCCCACGACGTTACTGGCGTTGCTGCCGACCGGCTACTTGGCGGGGTATTTCGCCACGAGCGCCTTCGCGATGATCAAGCGCTGTAGCTCATTCGTGCCGCCGCCAACGATTAGTAGCGGGGCATCGCGGTAGTAGCGCTCGACGCGCAAGTCTTTCGAGTAGCCGGCGCCGCCGTGGATGCGCAGAGCGTCGAGCGCGACTTCTTGCGCGGTTTCCGTGGAGAAGAGCTTGGCCATCCCGGCTTCGAGATCGCAGCGCTCGCCGCGGTCCTTCTTCTCCGCCGCCGAATAGACGAGCAGGCGCGCCGCTTCAATTTTCGTGGCCATATCGGCTAGCTTGATCTGAATGGTTTGGTGCTCGCAGATGGGCTTTCCAAACGTATGTCGCATCTGCGCATATTGCAGCGCATCTTCAAAGGCCGCCCTAGCCAATCCGACGCCACGGGCCGCGACGTTGATGCGCTCGCTTTCCAGCCCCGTCATGATGTGTTTGAAGCCTTGGTTTTCGAGGCCGCCAATGAGGTTTTGGGCGGGCACGAAAAAATCGTCGAAAAACAGTTCGCAGGTCTCTACGCCTTTGTAGCCCAATTTGTCGATGTCTCGCGCTACTTTGAACCCTTCGCCACCTTTCTCGATGATGAAGGCCGAAATGCCGAGATACGGCGGCTCGGCCTTGAGATCGGTTTTGGCCGCGAGCACAAACGTGTTGCCATGACGGCCATTCGTGATCCACATTTTCGAGCCGTTGATCAGATAACCGTCTTCACGGCGCGTGGCGGTCGTCGTCAGTCGTTGGACGTCCGTACCGGCGTCCGCTTCGGAAAGCGCCAGGCCGCCTCGCCGCTCACCACTGGCCAGTCCCGGCAAGAATGCTTGCCGCTGCTGCTCGGTGCCGAAGCGGTTGATGATGTCGCAGATAACCGAGTGTGTTCCCAGCGGTCCGACCACGCTCATCCAGCCGCGCGAGAGCTCTTCGATGATCATCGCATAAGTCGTGTAATCCAGACCCAGCCCGCCATATTCAGGCGGCACGTTGGCGCCAAACAGGCCGAGCTCTTTCATGCCTTCGACAATCTTTGCCGGGTACTCGTCTTTGTGTTCGAGCTGGCTGGCGACCGGAATGATTTCGCGCTCGACGAACTGTCGAATGCTCGCGACGATATCTTGCCGCATCTTGGCAGGTGTGACCATGGCTCGATCCTTGGATTTGCCGGCGACGATTCGTCCGCAAGTCTATAATGCCAGCGAGTGGCCAGTCTAGTGGCAATGTAGTCATGGTCCGGCCCATGCAGTGTAAGAGGAACGAGAGTTGTTCTGGCACGAGTGCGCGATGCTAAACCGCTTGCCATCGGCGCAGCCGCATGCGCGTTTTGACCCGAATGGACCTTGAGCGACGCATCGATGAATGGTCCAATCAGGTAGGGCCAAACAGTACCATAGTCATTCACGACTACGCAGGGCTCCTCGCACTCGAACAAAAAGAAAGTGAGACCCCCGCTTGCCAGCCGATGGCACGTAACTTGCGGTTGAGCATCGCGCTGAGCGCCTGAGGCGCTACGGGTGCATCCGACGATCGATTCCACGCAGATTGCACGAACGCGGCCACTACGGATTACCCGTCGGGCGCGGGATTGTATGAACGATTTACAAGGTGGCCATTGAGCAGCCAACTCACCGCCCAAGAAGAGCGAAACGCGGAATCGCCGCCTGTAACGCCGGGCCGCCCGTCTCAGGTTCCCCATGCGACTTACCGGCTGCAACTGAGCAGCGACTTTCGCGTCATGGACGCCGAAAGGTTAGTCCAGTACCTGTCGGACCTCGGCATTGGCGCGGTTTACTTGTCGCCGTTCTTCCGAGCTCGAGCTGGCAGCACGCATGGCTACGACGTCGTCGACCACAGCCAACTCGATCCCGAGTTGGGCAGCGAACAAGACGTGAGCAAGCTGGTTGAAGCTTTGCAACGGCGCGGCATGGGACTGCTGATGGATTTGGTGCCCAACCACATGGGCGTCGATGATCCGCACAACCGATGGTGGCAAGACGTCCTGGAAAATGGACGTGCATCGATTTACGCCAAGTATTTTGATATCGATTGGGACCCACCCAAGGAAGCTCTGCGCGGCAAAGTGTTGTTGGCAGTGCTGGGCGATCAGTTTGGCAAAGTGTTGGAGGACCAGCAGCTCAAGCTCGACTACGACGATCAACGGTTCTTGATCCGTTATTACGAGCGACACTTTCCCACCGATCCTCGGACATGGGTCGGAATCCTCAAGCAGGCGGTGGAAGCCACCAGCGATTCAATGCCTGCCGAAAGTGTCGACCGAATGGAACTCGAGAGCATCGTCACTTCGCTCGAACATCTGCCGCCACGAGGCGCTTTGGATGCCGAGGCCATTTTGGAGCGTCATCGCGAAAAAGACGTCGCGCGCCGTCGCCTGTTCACGTTGATAGACAATTGTGAGCCGATTCGTCGAGGTATCGAGCAAATACTCGTCGACTATAACGGACGGCGCGGCGAACCGGCGAGCTTTGATAAGCTCGAAGCGTTATTGGCGGATCAACCCTATCGCCTCTGCTACTGGCGAGTGGCGACCGACGAGATCAATTATCGGCGGTTCTTCGATGTCGATGCTCTGGCCGCGATACGCGTCGAAGACCCGGAGGTGTTCGGCGCCGTCCATCAAAAGGTGCTGGAGTTCATCGAGCGCGGTTGGGTGACGGGCCTCAGGATCGATCATGCCGATGGGCTGTTGGATCCTCAACAGTACCTGACCAGCCTCGCCGAGGCGGCGCAAGTTGCGCGTTCCCGCGCTCCAGGGAACACTTCGAGAAGCGCCGCGGCCCCGTTTTATATGCTGATTGAGAAAATACTAGCTCCTGACGAATCCTTGCCAATCGAGTGGCCGGTCCAAGGCACGACCGGATATGACTTCCTCAACCAACTCAACGGTTTGTTTGTCGATCGCCGCGGCGCCTATGCTTTGCGCGACGTTTATCATCGTTATATCGGCTTGCCGCAAAACTTTTCGCAAGTGCTCTACGAAAGCAAGCGAACGATTTTGGCGACTTCGCTATCCAGCGAGCTCTATATGCTATCGCAGCATTTAGACCACATTTCCGAACAACATCGCTGGTCGCGCGATTTCACGCGGTTGTCGCTGTATCGCGCGCTGCGAGAAGTCGTGGCATCTTTTCCCGCCTACCGTACGTATATCCGACCGGACAGCGTCGAAGTTCGAGACGAAGACCGTCGAAGAATCCAGGCTGCGGTACGAACCGCGAAGCGCCGCAATCCCGCGATGAGCCCTTCCTTCTTTGATTTCATCGCGTCGGTGCTGCTCTTGGAGGATCCCGATGGCTTAAGTGACGCGAACCGCCAAGAGCGCCGGGCGTTTGTACTGAAGTTTCAGCAGGTGACCGGCCCGGTGACGGCCAAAGGGCTGGAAGACACGGCCTTTTATCGATACTACCCGCTGGCTTCGCTGAATGAAGTAGGTGGCGATCCGACGATTCCAGGAACGACAATCGAACAGTTTCATCGCTGGCTTGGAGACCGCAGTCAGCGTTGGCCCTACGACTTGTCGGCAACCGGCACACACGACACCAAGCGGGGCGAGGGCGTTCGGGCAAGATTGAACGTACTGTCCGAGATTCCGGAGGAGTGGGAGGAAGCCATCTGCCGGTGGAAGGCGATGAATGCCCCGGCACTCGCTGAACTGGATGGTGCGGCAGTGCCTGACAGTAACGAGGAGTACCTCATTTACCAGACCCTGGTCGGCACGTGGCCGCTGGGGCAACTCGATGCTCAAAGCCGCCAGGCGTATGTTGACAGAATCACCGGATACCTGGACAAAGCTCTGCGCGAGGCCAAACTTCATACAAGTTGGCTAAATCCGAACGAAGAATACGACCAGGCAGTAGCAAAATTCGTACGCACGATCCTTGGCGACTCGCAGTCACCCTTTGTGCAAAATCTAGATGCGTTTGTGCGTCGCATCGCGGATGCGGGCTTTGTCAACGGCCTGGCCCAATCCTTAATCAAGATTTGCGCTCCCGGAGTGCCTGATTTTTACCAGGGCACCGAATTCTGGGATTTCAATCTTGTCGACCCCGACAATCGGCGGCCGGTTGACTTTTCCACGCGACAGCAGGCGTTGTCGATATTCATCGAAAGAGGGCAGAGAGACCTATCGGGCCTGGCAAGTGAATTGCTAGATGACTGGCCAGACGAAAGATTAAATCTGTTCGTTGTTTGGCGAGCGCTCGAGTTCCGTCGGAAGTATGCTGGGATTTTCAATGGCAGTTATCAACCCTTATCGGTCGAGGGACCGCGAAAGGGAAACTTGTGCGCTTTTTCGCGAGCCGCTAACGGCGATTGGGCCGTTTGCCTCGTGCCAAGACTCGCTTACGCTGCCTGGCGGTCAGTCGAGTTGGGCGAAGTGTCGAGCGACGAACCGCCACAGAGCGGGTGGCCTATCGCCGATTGGTGGCAAGACACAGTGCTGACGTTGCCCGACGATTTGCCACGGCGCTGGCGCCATGTCATGACCGGGCATCATCTGGAATCGACCGAACAAGCCGACGGCAGTCGAACTCTTGACGTTCGGAACGTGTTAAGATGCTTTCCGGTCGCGTTGCTCGCGGGAGAACGCTCGTAAACAAGTGATCCATGGCAAGAATGCATCGATGACTATAAAACTGCGAAGCTGGCCTGGGCGCCCCTATCCCTTGGGCGCTACTTGGGACGGCAGCGGCACGAATTTCGCCATCTACTCCGAGAATGCGACGAAGGTTGAGCTTTGCCTGTTCGATTCGCCAGACAGCGAGCAGGAAGCGCAGCGAATTCCGCTGTCGGAACAAACGGATATGGTCTGGCATGCGTACCTACCCGATATTCTCCCAGGCCAGGTCTATGGCTATCGGGTTCATGGCCCCTACAAACCAAGCGAGGGGCATCGCTTCAATCCGAACAAAGTGCTGCTAGATCCTTATGCCAAAGCCATTGCTCGCGAAACCCGCTGGTCGGATGAAATGTGGGGTTATCGCGTCGGCGCTCCCGATGCCGACCTTTCGTTTGACGATCGTGACAATGCCAGGTTCGCTTCGCTAGCCACGGTGCTCGACGAAGCGTTTACTTGGGGGGACGATCGGGCGCCTCGGGTCCCTTGGAATAAGACCATTATCTATGAAGCGCATGTCAAAGGATTCACGAAGCTACACCCCGAAGTGCCCGAGAAACTGCGCGGGACTTATGCCGGTCTCAGCTCGGATGCGGGAATCCGCTACTTGAAGAGCCTTGGGATTACGGCCGTCGAACTGTTGCCGGTACACGAGCACGTGGATGATCGCTATTTGGCAGAGCGGGGCCTGGTCAATTATTGGGGCTACAACACCATCGGATTCTTCGCTCCCGAGCCTCGATATGCCTCGGGGGGAACGGGCGGCGAGGCGGTCCGGGAGTTCAAATCCATGGTCCGCAATCTGCACGCTGCCGGCATCGAGGTGATCCTGGATGTCGTTTACAACCATACGGCCGAGGGAAACCAGCTCGGTCCAACGCTATCTTTTCGCGGCATCGACAACGCGTCCTACTACCGGCTTTCGCCC
>JAYVCO010000301.1:0-3259 GCA_043749935.1 Planctomycetia bacterium | reverse complement strand
CCTTGTCATTACCCACAATTTCATGCTAGCGGGATGTTGTCGCTAGCATTGATAGGTGGTTGAGCTGCTGAAGGTTCGGATGCGAGTTGGGATTTGGATTTGGAGGGAATTGTACGATGCGATTGGTCACTCACATTAGGTGAGGCTTTGCGAGTCGCCGGGCTAAGGACTGCGAAGGTGGATTTTCCAGTCCTGGTTCGGAGGGATTGTGATGTCGAATTTCGACGTTGGCGTTTGGGCAGAGACGCAGTTCGGTCAGTGTGAGTTAGGCGATCGTCGGCGCACGAAACGGTTGGTGCAAATGGCGCAGCAAGTGGCCAACAATCCGTCGGCGAGTCTTCCGGACCAGACGGAGACATGGAGCGACTTGAAAGCCGCCTATCGGTTATTTGACAATCCGGAGGTGACCTTCGCAGCCGTCGCCGATGGCCACTGGCAACAAACGTGCCAGCAGCCGGCCGGGCGTTATTTGATCCTGGGCGATACGACCGAGCTTGATTTCGGTGGTCTGCGGAGCATTGAAGGAGCTGGCCCGACGGGCAACGGCGGGGGGCTCGGCTTCCTGTTGCACACCGGCTTGTTGATCGACGCCCGGACGCGGGCTGTGGCGGGAGTGGCCGGCGCGACGATTCACTATCGCAAGTGGAAGAAAAAGAAAAAGGAAGAAAACGCCAGCCAACGCGTGAAGCGGAGGGGTCGGGAGTCGCAAGTCTGGGGCCGCGTGATCGACGCGGTCGGACCACCGCCGTCCGCCGTCGAGTGGGTGCATGTGTTCGACCGCGGAGCAGACGATTTCGAAGTCTATTGTCGCTTGCTTCAAAATCGTAGCGAGTGGGTGATCCGGGCGTCCAAAATGAATCGCACGGTCGTGGATGCCCAGGGCCAACGCCTGTGCATGGCGGAGGTGTTGCCCAGGTTGAAGGTCGCTGGCGTGTACGAGTTGTCCTTGCGAGCGCGCCCCGGACAACCCGCCCGCACGGCGCAGTTAGAAGTTTGCCTCGGCCAGGTTTGGCTGCCTCGGCCCCGCTTCGCCAGCCCCTACGTCAAGCAGTGCGGCCATGAGTTGATCCCCATGCAGGTCGTCTGGGTTCGCGAGATCCATCCTTCGACAGGCGTGGAGCCCATCCAGTGGGTTCTCTACACTTCACTGCCGGTGAACACGTTTGCGGAGGCCTGGCAGGTCGTCGAATATTACGAGAGCCGCTGGCTAATCGAAGAATATCACAAGGCGCTTAAAACGGGCTGCGCCGTGACGCGTCACGAATTGCGCACCGCCAAACGGTTGGAAGCGCTCGTGGGCTTGCTGACGGTCGTAGCTGTCCGATTGCTGGCCCTGAAGTCCGCGGCGCGTACCGACGCCGATCGTCCGGCCGCCAAGGTCGTGCCGCACCTGTGGTTGCACATGCTCAAGGCCGCGAGAAAAAACCTGCACCGTACGCACGACCTGACGGTGTACCAGTTTTATCGCGAACTCGCCAAACTCGGCGGCTTCCTCGGTCGCAAGCACGACGGCGAACCCGGCTGGATCACCATCTGGCGCGGCTGGGAGAAACTCAACGCCCTCGTCCGCGGCGCCCAGATCATGCAAAAGCTAAAAAGTTGTGGGTAATGACAAGGGCGATAGCCCACGGAATGGAGATCAAACCGCCAGCTGGCTCGAAGCCGCGTGAGCGGCGAAGGCAATTCCCTTGCGCTCAAACGTGACGCAAGACTCCGCCCGAGCTTTACTCCAACGGGCTCTTGCGATCGGTCCAGGGCATTTGCTTCTTGGTCAGCCGCAACTCGATGAACTTCGTGATCATCTCGTCGACGTGCAGGCTTTTTTCGTTGAGCAGCCGCGTGCCTTGCAGGCTGGTCTGCGGCGTCCGCAACCAGAGCATCTGCCGTTCTGCCTCGAATTCCGGGGGCACTGCCGGATGGTATTTTTCGAATGCGGCGTGCAGGCGGCGCGTTTCGGCCAAGGATTTCCCATTTCCTTTGCCGGAGATAATCAAGATCGAGAGATCGCTGTGTACGTTCGGGTGGGCGACTGCCTCGGTGATCCGTAATCCCTTGAACGACCACTCGGGCGAGACGAGCACGAGCGCTTTGACGTCCTGTCCCTGTTTGCCGGTGTTGAGCATCGGCCAGCTCCAGTCGCGCGCGGCCCAATTCAGCGCCACGCTCGCTCCCATTTCGATGCCGACCAGGCAGAGTTTGTCGATGTTCAATTCGCCCGCGTTATTCTTGGTCATCAAGAATCGTTTGACCGTTTCGAGGTCCTCGGCCACCATCGCCTGATAATCGGCCGGCTTCAAATCCATCGTGCGATCGCCCAGGCGATTTCGCGTGCTGTCTCCATGACCGCGCAAGTCGGGAACAATGACGGCGTGTCCATGCCGCTGGAGCACTAGCGCCAACTCGACCAGATCGGTCCGGCTGCCTTTCGAAGCGTGCAAGAGCACGACCGGCACGGCGTTCTTGCCCAGCTTGCTCGGATAGTGCGTGGCGACCAGCACGACGCCGTCTTTGGTCTTGAGCGTGACCTCCTCGGCTGGCAGCGGCTTCTCTGGCGCCGGATCGGCCGCCGCCCCAATGTTTGCGCAAATCACGACTCCGAACAACACAGGCGCTATCGCCCAGTGCCTGGCCGCACTTGTTTGGAGCAAGCGAAAGAAAGACATGGCCGAGCTCACAAGAAACCTCGATCAACAGCCGTAACCGTTTCGGCACGAGCCGCGACAGCAGCTCTAAGATCTATCGTAGATAGCCCGTCCCTGACCCGTCAACTTTGCGCGCGGGAGCGGTTCTTGCCTGCGTGGCAAACCCTGTTTTCAAGCGTTTTCGGGTAAGCGTGCTCGTTGGGAATCGAATCAGTTGAGAAAAAGATCGAAATACAGCACCGTGGCAGCAATTGAAAGCGTTAATGCGACTGGAATCAGGCAGAGCGATGCTGCAACGACTGGAAACCAATGCCATCGAAGCACGTTTCGAAAAAACACGAGTCCCGCCACAAAAGTTGGGACGCTGCCTCGGATAAGCCAGAGTCGATCGATCCAACAGTCCCAATGCCACAGACTCCACGAAAAAACTCCCACCACGAAGCCAGTGCTGGGTTCTGGCACAACGTTATGCATGGCGATCCAGACACCGATCAGGAACGTCATCTCCAAAATCATTATCCAGGGTGCGAAGATCAGTAGGCGGTTCCAGACTTCACTGGCAGGTTCTCGTCTCAGCCATCGCCTCAGAGGCGTCGAAATAAGGAGCCATGTCAAGG